>JAZNGX010000054.1:0-8253 GCA_045576675.1 Clostridia bacterium
TCTTTGACCCAAAACAGATGGAATTTTGAGTAGATTTTGGTGCGGAAGATGCAGCAAGGCTAACGCCTTGCAAAGATGACAAACCGAAAGATACCGAAATTACGCTGTTTTGGGCGGGTTCGGATTACTCTCTTTCGGCTAAGGCGGCGTTTAAAACCAAGACTTGTTAGGCTCACTTCTGTTTTAAAACAGATATTACCATAGTTTGTGCGTTGATATTTGTAATCAAACTTAGCTGCGTGCAAAAATTCGCCGTCGGTTTTTTGTTCGTCTTAAATTAAGTCGAGGAGAAAAAATAACTGAACAAAAAGCGTCTTAAGTATTTATAAATATAATATGTAAACGTAAATATAATTATATACTTTGACAGCTTTGCAGTGAGGGCGTTTTTTTGACGAGGCTTAAATTTACAGAACAAAAGCCGGGCGAGAGGGGGGTGAAGGGGGTATCGGCATACCCCCTTCAAATAAAAACACACATTCCACCCCGCTGCAGGTGATAAAAAATTATTAAAATTATAATATCTTCTTTATAACAGAAGTAAGCCTGACAAGGCTTGTTATACTTCTTCTACTTTCTCTTACAGCATTCTTTTCTTATTACTCTTTTTCTTAAGCTTTTTAAGCCTTTCGATATAATTACTAATTATTTTATTAGCCTCCAAAACCGTGTTAAAATCCTTGTTTTTAAAAACACTTCTTTTCTTCATGCCACTTCCTCATCAATCAAAAGAGTTACAACAGTCATATCATCACTGACAGTATGGTCATTTTTTATAATAGCTTCCTTAACTATATTTTCTGCAAGTGTCTGAGGGTCAGGCTCGCAAGCCTCAGCAAGATATCCCTCAAGCCAGCTATCGTCACTGCCTGTTACGCCGTCGCTCGCAAGAACGATTATATCACCTGATTTTATTGAAACCTTTTTACTGCACGGCGTTATATCGGTAAGCATACCTGCAGGAAGTGAGTCAGACGATATTTTTTTAATGCTTTCCCCTCGTTTTACAAAGCTTGATGATGCACCTATTTTAATAAACTCGGCATTGCCCTCAAATAAATCAATAACTGCCGCATCAACCGTTGCAAAGCTTTCTTCGTTCTGCCGCAAAAACAGCGACAGATTCATAATTTTTATTGCACATTCCTTGTTAAAGCCTGAGTTTAACAGCCTAAGCATCACATTAACTGCGTAAAGCGATTGTGCTCTTGCATTTTCGCCACTGCCCATTCCGTCGCTTAAAATTGCAAGATGCCTGTTATGCTCCAGCTTTTTCTGACAATAGCTGTCGCCACAGCTTTTGCTGCCGTCCTTTGTGCGTGCCGCACCTCCTGTTCTGACGCTGTATTTTTCACGCTCAAGCAACGTTACCGTAACACGTTTTTCCTGACGCTTCACATCTTTTATGTAAAATTTTCTGCCGAAAGTCTGCGACGTTATATCCGCAACTATGTTTTCGATATTGTCCTGCAATGCCGCTTTAATCCACACCTCGTACTGTGACGCCTGCGTTTTTATAACACCGCAGTCGTAGCACTTAACGCCGTGATTTCGTATAGCGAGGTACAAAACGTTGTCGGGATTAGGCACAAAATCAAGCTGATTTTTCGTATCCTCCGCAAAGTCGTTCATTATTTCTGCAAAGCCGTAAAGGTGCTGAGATATAAGCTGCTTGCCCGCCTCAACCTTTTTCACCCACATATTGTCAAGCCGGTAACGTGCATAAAGCTTGTTTACTGCCGACACATAAAGCTCGTATTTTATACACCGTGCTTTAAAATCCGCACTGATATCCTGCGGCTCAATCATTCCCTTTTCCTTTAAAAAAGGTGAAAGATGCAAAAGCTGATCGTAGGTTGAATTGAATTCCTTGTCCCAGCACACAAATTTAAGACCGCATCTTTTGCAAACCTTGTCTGCCGCCTTGTCAAAAACCGTCATTATATCATTTTTGTTGTCAGGTGCTTTGATATTAAAAAGCTGACCTGCCATATCCGCAATTTCAGTTACAGACTGAGCAAAGCAGGTTAGCCTTTTATACACATCATTTATTGCTTTTTTTGCACTGCGGTCTGCAGGAAGTGCCGCCGCAACGATGCCTTCAACAAAAAGCATTACGTTTTTGGGAACGAGGCAAAACAAAATCACCGATACAGCAACATCAAAGGCAGACATAAGGCTGCCCTGCGATGCACCAAGATACGCAAACAACAAAACGTTGCCCAAAACATAACCGCATATAATTCCTATACGCCTGTACCTTGAAAGATATCCGCAAAGCATTCCGCAAATGCCAAAAATCCCGATAGCCTCAATTGCGGGATACATTGCAAAGGAATATAAAATGCCTATTCCAAGCCCGCCTGCCGAGCCAAAGCCGATGCCGCCGCAGGCTGAAAGTATCATTATGTAAAGTCCTGCAAGTGCCTTGCCAAGGCTTACTGCCCCAAAAGAAAGACTCCCGAAGCCCAACACCGACACCGCCGCAAGTGCAAGCAGTCCCAAAGCTCCGTCATCCGTTGAATCAGCTTCGGGCAGCTGCATTATTTTTAAAGACCTTGCTCCGCACATTGCGAATGCAAAGCACACTATGCACTCTGTAACAAGCATTGCAACATAGTAAAACGAAGTGCCGTACTGACCGATAAATATTATTCCCGAAACTGCCATTGATGCCGCCGCAATGCCTGATGTTGCGGCACTGTAACGTTTTTCGGTCAGTGTGGTCACTGCAGTAAAAATCAAGCCGAACAGTATAAAAGCAAGTATGTACTTGATAAGCGAAACGCCCATCCCTGCTGAAAAAGCACCAAGCAGACCTGCAAACGCAACAAGCGTGCTGCGTATAAGATTATCGGGATTATTGTTTGCGTATGCCGCAAGATATGCCAGTGCAAATGGTGACACACAGCCGAATAACACCACTCGCCCAAGCAAAAATGAAAATATGAGATTTACAGCGTCGTACCGCGTAAATGCAAATATTTTTTTGATTCCAAGGGTTTTTATGTTTTCCATAATACCAGTCCTTTCTTGCCAATTATTATATTATGGTAAACATAAAGTATATTGTCACATTGTGTAATTTATGATAAAAACTTTTTGACAAAAAAGGATATAATTTTTGTCTGTCACTTATTTTTCAAGCGGTACGCAGTTAACAGCATAACAAAAATGCCGGGTATTCATAAGAATACCCGACATTTTTATTCGGCACTCGCAAATATTTGCTCAAGCTTTGTACGAATCTCTTCTTTTTCAGGATCTCCATCCTCAAGCTCATTGAACTTATTAATCATTTCTTCAAGATCTTCACTTTCGATTTCAATCTGAACAGGTTGTGACTGCTGTTCAGGCTGCTCCTGCTTTTCGGTCTGTTGCTCTTTTGGCTCAGGCTTTTGTTCTTCCTTTACCTCCGCCTTTTGCTCCTGCTTTACCTCGGGAGCATCGGTTTTAACCTCTTGCTTTTCTTCCTTTTTTCCGCAGCCTGTTACAAACAAAGCCGCTAAAATTAACATTACGCTTATAAGCTTTCGCATTGTTTTTTCACCCTTCTTCTATTTATTATAATCAGCACAACAGCTGTTACAAACGAAACAATTGCCACAATCTGCGATATTTTAAATCCCGCATTGTATGGAAGTGAATCCACTCTTAAATATTCAATCCACGACCTTCCAAGCCCGTACCAGCCAATATACATAAGAAAAATTTCACCATCAAATTTTTTATGCCTTCTGTAGCACAAAAGCAAAACAAGGCCCACCAGGTTCCATAGGCTTTCATACAAAAATGTCGGATGCACAGCTGCCATTCTGCCAAGCTCGTCACTCATTATTTCCATACGCCACGGCAACGTTGTTTCACAGCCGTAAGCCTCAACATTAAAGAAATTGCCCCATCTGCCAATCATCTGACCGATTAAAAGACCTAAAACGCCTATATCAAAGACCTTTTTTACATCAAGCTTTTTCCGCCTGCAATAAAAATACGCTGTTGCAAGAGCACCTATTATTCCGCCGTATATGGCAAGGCCGCCCTCCCATATTGCAAAAATGCGGAGCAGGTTGTCCTTATATGCACCAAAATCAAATATAACAAAATAAAGTCTTGCACAAATTATCGCAACAGGCGTTGCGTACAAAACAATATCTGTTATTGCCTCGCCCGAAATGCCGTCTTTTACAGCAAGGTAGCGGCAGAATGCTGCGGCAAGCAGCAAGCCTGCGGCAATTATTATTCCGTAAAAGTAAATATCCTTGCCAAAAACCGTGAATGCAACGGAGTTTATGTTAAATTCAAGCCCCAGACCCGGGAATCCGACGTATTCCATTATCTCACCTTATTTCATTCAATAAATTTATATCTTAATATTGATGCTTATCACACCTTACAGGAAATAAAAAGTTTTAAATCTATTCTTTGTGTGATGAGTGCATCTAATTTGATAAAATTGTTTTTTATACGTTAAGGGTATGCCGATACCCTTAACAATCCCCGGTCGCCCGACTTTATGTTCTGTAAATTTAAGCCTCATCAAAAAAACGCCCTCACTGCAAAGCTGTCAAAGCATATAATTATACTTTCGTTTACATATTATATTTATAAACACTTAAGACGCTTTTTGTTCAGTTGTTTTTTTATCCTCGACTTAATTTAAGACGAACAAAAAGCCGACGGCGAGTTTTGCACGCAATAAAGTTACAGTAACAAAAATCAACGCACAACCTGTAATTATGATTAATTCGTGAATTGTAGGTCAGACGTCCTCGCTGACCGCATTACGCCAGTTGCAAGTAAAAAGCATTTAATTTATGATTTCTGCACGTTAGAAACATTTATTCTTATTCGTTAAATGTAACCTAAGCTACACCTTATTTCATATTAAAGATAAGCTCTTTAGCCTTATCAAGCTGATTATCAATTATTTCCTTTGACTCGCCTGCAAGCTCAACAATTTTAGCCTGCGTTGTCAGGTCTGCAACGCCGTACGGATAAAGCTCTGTTGCTGTCTGGAACGATGTAACAGCCTGAACAAGCTCGTCATCATATTTTTCATTCATATTAACAAAGGTAAAGCCAATCGCACCGAGATACTGCTTTAATGCATAAACCTGCTTGTCCTCATCACCATATTTTAACACCTTTTCTGCTTTTACGGGAATAAACTGAGATAAATCAACAGGCTTTGTTGTGTTTTCAACAAAATAGTCAGGCTCGATGCCTTTGCCGTGAATGTTATTGCCGCTTGGCAGATTATACTGAGCAATTGTGAGCCACGTTGCACCTGCATTTATAAAACGCATTGTGTTTTGTACAGTTCCTTTACCAAAGGTTGTTGTACCCACAACTTTGCCTGCCTTATGCTCCTTTATCGCACCTGTTACAATTTCCGATGCCGAAGCTGAATATTCATTAACAAGCACAACCACCTTAAGTCTTTTGTGGTCGCCCTCTGAATAATGCTTGGTATCTTGTGCCTCGCCCTTGTAATCTTCAATTACAACCACCTTGCCCTTTGGTACAAATGCACTTGCAACTGCAACGCCTGTTGCAAGATAGCCACCCTGATTATATCGCAAATCAAGAATAACCTTATCAACGCCCTCACTTGTAAGGTCAAACAATGCCTTGTTGAATTCATTCAATGTATTATTGCTGAAGGAGTCGATTTTTATGTAACCGCTGTTGTTTTTGCCTAAGTTTTCATACGTTACAGTTTCGATTGTTACAACAGCACGTGGCAATACAAAGTCTGAAACCATTCCGTTTCTGTCTATAGTAAGTGTTACGTTTGTGCCTGCCTCGCCGCGGATTAATGAAACCACCTTTTCAAGTCCGTAGCCTGTGATATCCTCACCGTTTACGGCGGTTATAATATCGCCCTCTTTAAGACCTTTTACAATTGCAGGCGTGTTTTTATGCACCATTGTTATCATAATTTTTCCGTTTAAAAGCGAAACAGAAACGCCGATACCCTGAAACTGCTTTGTTACATCCTCAACTCTTTTTTCATATTCATCTCTTGTAAGATAATAGGAGTTTTCGTCAAGAGCAGTGTATGCAGCTTTTGCAAGGCGGTCAAACATTTCGGGGTCCTGCCTTATAAGCTCGGCAACTGCCGCTTCTAAAAGCTCTTCCTTTGTTATATCAAAGGCGTATCTTTTAACCGTCATATCAAGAACATCGTGAAATGTTGCAATCTGACCGTCCACATCTCTGTCAGGCTCCTGCTGTGCCTCTGTGCAATATGCAGGCAAGCCTGCCAGCATTATTACAACTGTTAAAACTAAAGATATTATCTTTTTCATTTTATTCACTCCTCATTGCATAAATTTTAACTGTTGGCTCATATGCATCGGCATAAAAATACACAGTTTTATCCATATATTGTGTGTTGATAACGTCTGCTGTTGTTCCGTCAAACGTGCCAAACAGCAGTCTGCCGTTCTGACCTGCATCCATCCACTGTCCAAGGGAATAACGCATAACATTATCAAAGCTTATTATGTTGCCGTCTGATATAAATACCCTTGCCTTATACAAAACAGGCTTTTTAAGGTCACCAAGAGGCATAACCGCAACACATTTGTTTCTTTTTATAAGTGCAGTATACTCTGTCCCTGACTCTAATTCTGTTAACGTAAGGGTTTCGTCTGTAACAGAAGCTTTGTCAATTTCGCCGTTTGCATAAACATCTGTTACAACCTTGTAGCCGTTTTTGATTCCGTAGCTTGTAATGCCGTTGATAACAGGAGTTAAATCCTCGCTGTCCATATTTAAAACACCATTTTTAGGAATCAGAAGACCTGCCCCGATTGCCGTTGCGGCAGGTGCGACATCCTCTTCTGCTATAAGGCGATAGTTTTTGCACTTTTTTATTGCATCGGGGGTTTGCCCTTCTGCAATGCCGAAAAAGCTGACAGCCTCTGCCGCAGCCTCACGCACGGTTTTTGCCTCAACGCAAACCGTCATACTTATTAATATTGTAAGAAGTAAAATCAGCTTTTTCATTGGTTTTCTCCTTTGTGGCTTTTAATCACATCATTGGTACTTTTGTAAGATGTATCGGAATTAATCCTGTATAATCCGATACTACAAAAAATTTAACATATCCGCCAACGTAATATTTTGTTGCAAACTGAATTTCAGATGCATACGCACTGCTGTATATATCTTTCATACGCCCGTCGCTGTCATACACAGCAACGAAAACATAGGGGAATCTATATATAGTTCCTGTTGAATTTACATTTATAATAACATCTGCACCATTTTGAGGGCGTAATATAGTATTGCCGTCTGTATCGGTGATATCAACTATTACACTGTTTATAGTACTTGAACTGCTTGGGTAAACTACGGAACCGCCCCCGCCGCCGCCCCCGCTGACGCCTCCTCCGCCGACGGGTCTGGAAGTACTTACTTTAACTTCGGTAACGGTACTATAAAAATACGCCTGCAGGCTTGATATGTTATCAAATGATTTCCCGACAATTTTTTTCGCAACATTGTTCATATTTACAGCAGAAAGAGTATCAAACTCTGACAAATCAAGCTGTAAAATATCATTATATCTGTTAAGCAACTCCTTAAAATGCATATAATTACAATTTTCCAAAACGCAAAGCACAAACTGTTCTGTTGCATTTGCTTTAAACTCCGCAAGGCTTTCTGCAGGAAGTGTTGCAAGAATTCTGTGTTCAAGCTCTTCTTCTATAACAAACTGATACAAATCAAGTTCTCTTGTATAACCTAAAATTTCCTCTGTGATACCCTCGCTTTCAAGATTTGCATATAAGGAATTCATATCGGTACAGGTATTTATGTATTCAAGAAGAGTTGCATTATAAAATGCCTGTTGCATCTCATCAAGACTGCCATAGCTGTTATTAGCTATGCTTTGTTGAACAGATGCCTTTGCATCACTATCCAACTCGTTATAAAAAGTATCAATTTCCGCATTTGCAGTAACAGATATACTTATTAATATTGTAAGAAGTAATATCAGCTTTTTCATTGGTTTTCTCCTTTGTGGTGATTATAATTCTTGTATTTGTTAAGGGTATGCCGATACCCTTAACAATCCCCTACGACTCGCTTCGCTCCCTGCACAAGTATTACTATGAAATCTAGTTTTCAAGTAATGCTATGTCTCGCCCGACTTTATGTTCTGTAAATTTAAGACGAACAAAAAGCCGACGGCGAATTTTGCACGCAACAAAGTTTGATTTACATATTTTAACGCACCGA
>JAZNGX010000055.1:0-22447 GCA_045576675.1 Clostridia bacterium
AGCCTGTTTTTCACCAAGGTATAGTCCGTCGGTTGCCATGGTTTGTACGCATGAGATTTCATCATATAAAACCGCATCTTTTAAAACACAACCGTCGGCTACAGATGCATCACAAGTTTTTTTGTACCTTAAAAACATTCCTCCGCTCTTTATAGAAGGCTTTTGTAAAGATGTACTTAAGTTCATATTTACTGATTGGGGTAAGTCGGTATTATTGACAAACGTACATTCGATATCGCATCTGCAATCGTTTGTTACAGTGAACTCTGCATCACAATATACCTTGTCTTTCCATTCAAGCTCATATCTATAACAAAAACGTGTAAGCTCTGCATTTGCACCCCATATTTTCACACCGTTATCGCTTATGCTGTGAGGAGCTGTAACAGAACGTCTGAAAAATCCGGGAAAAAGCTCTACATTAAAAGTAGTACCCGTTTTTTCATCAGCTATATGCAGGATTCCAAGATATTCCTTGTTAAATGGTCCCCATTTGCCTAGATTTAAATCATAATTCTTCATAGTATATTCATCGGTTCCTAACTTATAACGCTCAATGGCAGTCAATTATTTAGATGTGGCTTCTTCCAGAAAAACAAACATATTTTCGATTTCTGATAGTTCGCTTTCTTTATTATACTTAAGCCATGATTTTCTGTACTCATTTAACCAATGGGTTGTATCGGATACACGAGCAATATTATATCCTGCAAGCTTAGCATATAATTCAGCTATTACAGTTATGCCTTCTGCAGCTAACAGCATTTCTGTACGATATTCGTCACGTTCCCATTTTTGCTCTGCTAAATCATCAATAACATTTTGGCATATTGAAACTGTTTGCATTAAATCGTCTTTCGAAGGATACTCAATTATATATTTTTCTTCGTATTTTAAATTTGAATAGCACCATGCAAAATAGTTCCAGTTGACGTTTTTGTGAGCCTGGTCAAGCATAGAAAGGTATTTAGTAGCATTACTGTTTTTGTACTCCAATAGGTTAATTCCATTATTAAAGCTTTCGTCGGGATTAGTAATCCTGTTCCATGATTTTGAAGCACCGAGAATCATACCACGCATTGCAAGCTCTATGGAACATGGGTTTCCGTAGTCTCCCCAGTTTGTATTTAACATACCCTCTGCATTGAATTTATACCCATGTTCGAGTACGGTTGTAATATTTTGGTCTGCAACCTCAACACTTTCAACAAGGCGCGACCATGAATTTGTTCCCGGGCAAACAATTTGCTTGCAACCAAGGTCAGATAATAATTTGAACTGGTCTTCTTTTGGGTCGGCATAATATGCCCAATTTAAAAATTCAATATCTTTTGGAAGTTCTGAAATTGTTTCAGGGTATTGGAGGAGGATGTCACCCCACATCATCACGGATTTACCCTTTGATTTAAGATATGAAATTATAAGCTTTACAAATTCTATATATAATCTTCCTGTATCTTCATCTTTGTATTTGCCATTTTTTAAATCAAATGTTTCATCACAACAAATGTTAAACTTGTTTGTTCTGAAAAGTGGTAAATACTGGTCTATAAGACTTTGAATAAGCTTGATGCTTTTTGGGTTTTTGGGGTCAATGGTATGATGGGCCATTCTGCTTGCCCAAAATACACGGTCTTCTTTATAGTCGTCTAAACACTGCAGTTCTTTATATTCATGCCTTTGGAGCAGTTCATATAAATGCCCGAATGTTGCGATTGATGGTATAAATTCAATAAAATTATCATAACAATAATCATCAAGCTCTTTTATTTCATCAGCAGATAAATAGCCGGTTTTGTCTATCAAATCGCCCAATTCTTTAAAAGGAAATGTGTGTTCTATGTATATCTGGAAAGAGTTCATTTTATAATATGCAATGCTGTCAATAAGCTGCCTTAGTCTCTCAAGCGTAGGTATTTTCCCTCTTGTGACATCATGATAAAAGCCTCTGTGCTTCATATCCGGGGCATCTTCTATATAAAGGCAGGGAACTTCATCGTATTGGAAAATTTGTTTAAGTGTCTGAATGGCATAAAATGAACCGGCAGGGCTATCACCTTTAATCAGTATTTCTTTTTCGCTGATAGAAAGAGTATATCCCTCAGTGTCCATGTGTGAACACTCTATTGTTAATGTAACCTCGTTACCAGTTGAAAAAGAGTTGAGTGCTTTTTCAATTCTATAATCTGAACATAAGTTTTTGACAAAAATATTCTTTGATTTCAAAAAACCTTTTTGTATAATAAGTTTTTGGGGTTGTGGTAATAAAACCATTGTATCTTCTCCTTGTAATTTTTTGTAATTAAAGCTTTGAATTTCTATATGAGCTTGGAGTTGTTTTTTCATATTTTTTAAATATTCTATTGAATGTTCTGATATGGTTGTATCCGACCATATTAGATATTTCAGCAAATGTATATTTACCTGTTTTTATAAGCTCTTTTGCTTTTTCAAGGCGATATTTGTTGATAAAGTCCATTAACGATTCTCCGTAAGTGCTTTTAAATATCTTGGAAATGTATGAAGGCGTTAATCCGTAATGATCTGATATTGAAGCAACATTAAGGCCTACATCGCTATAATTAACATATACATATTCGATTATTTTGTTTGTATGATTATCCTGTGAAGTGTATGATGTGTTTTTACATAATTCATTAACAGCGTTTAAAATATGATTTTTAATGCTATAATCAAGCATGGAAGTGCTGTCTGAAAAAACATACAGAAGCTCCTGAAGTGCATAAGATGAATGTACAGAAAGCTTTAATAAGGTTGCTGCCACATCATATACTATGGATTTTGCATACATAAAAGCAATTTCTGTGTTGTTCTGAATTGTTTCAAATATTTGATTTATTAAAATAGTTGCATTTGCAACGTCACCGATTTCAATGTAATTTACAAGTTCACGCTTGGTTTCAAAAGAAAACCAATTATTAACCTGAGTAGGTGGCTGAACATTGCAGTACATAAGTGAATCGGAAATATTCATTATACTTTTATAAGATATTAATTGTGATGCTTCTGAATAAGCTGTTGGTAACGCCTGAATGCTATTATGCAATGCGGACATTACATACGTTATATCCAAAGCAAAGTGTTTTTTTATGAAATCCAAACCGTATTCAAGCTTATTGGTAATGAATTCATAGTTTGAATCTTCTGTGTTAAAGATATTTATAACACAGCCTAATAAATGATCAACATCTAAAACATAACCTACAGAGGTTGGAGTATTAAATAACTCTTCAAATATGTTTGATATGATAAATTTTAGTTCATTATATTTTTCTTCTATACTAAGCGAAGTGTAATCAGTATAAAACTCATCAACTTTCTGGATATTAAATACTATAAATCCATAAACTCCGTCTTTAAAGCAAATATCATATTTTGATGCTGTTTCTGTTGTATATTCTGAAAAAGGAGATCCTTTTAAAATTCGGCTTAAATGCCATGAGCGTAATGATTGGTTTTGCTTTTTTAACTGTGTGGTTACCATATTGTTTTCAGATAATATGGTTTTAATATGATTATTTATGTTTACATATTCATTTTTATTATCATTAATTTTAAACAAATTCAATATGCTTTTTACCGGTTTGTAGTGTTGCTTTGAAAAGCGAAGAGACATCGCTATAGCAATCAATATTGATAAAAGTATTATTAATACAGAAAATAACCGCATATAAAGAATATGTTTCTTCAAAACCTTCTTAGGCGCAACAGCAACAACGGTTAAATTTACTGTGTCGAATGTAATGTGATTTGTAATAACAAATCTGTCTTTGTCTTCTTCTGGTATTTCGTCTATGTGTTTTGGAATGTATCCATTGCTACGGGAATTATATAATGATAATTTTCCGCGACTATCAAATATAAAAATGTCGCATAGTCCTGTCCACTTTATTTCCTCTACATCACGGAAAAACACATTTCTGTCAATAATTATAGAAATAGACAGATTAGGTTCTTCTGAAATTGATATGTTGTACGCAATAGCATCGTAATCAAGACCGTTTTCCGTAAATATAACAGGTGAAAAATTCCCCGAACTGGTGTTTGCTATTTCTTTTTTCCATTCTTCGTATGAAGCATTGTTTTTAAAATATGTATTATAAAAAAACTTGCTGTCAATTATTCCTGTTTTTGAAAGAACACAATCTGTGTTTTTGTCATAAATATAAAAAAATGAAATATTGTTCTTGAAAAAATAATAGTTGCTGATGTCTGACATAAACTGAAATACTGCAGGATTTTTAAAGTACCCATTAATGTCAGAAACAGAAGCAACAGCTGCTATGTCCTTGTGAAAGCTTATGTTAGTATAAAGCTGTCTTATGCTTATCATTGTGTTTTGAACATTGCGTGTCATATTACTGATTACATAATTATTAAAAGTTAGTGCTTGATGATTATAGGTTTTTTCATAACCCACAAAACCTATAATCATTGCAGATGTGAATATGGCTATTATTAAAATATAAGAAATAATCCATTTTACTATTAAATTTGATTTATTTATATTTCTTTTCAAGAACAATCATCCTCAACATTTGATTAAAATTTTGTCAACTGTTTTAATTATAACAGTAAGAAAAATTATACATTAAATGTAAGCTAATGTCAAAGGGAAGCTTTGGATTATAACCGGTTTTATATAAAACTATCCTGTGATTTTTGCAAATACTTCAGCTGCTTCCTGTTTGTTTTGTGCACTCATATTGAAAGATATTCCAGTATTGTAATTTTTAAAGTTAAAGTGTTCGGCTTCATCGTTAGTAATGCCAAACCCACACATGGCAGTTTTGGTTTCCTTAAATTTATCATATACTTGTTCTAAAAGTACCGGACCAAACTGGTATTTTTCCATACGACCAAAATTATGCCCTTTGATTTCATTTTCTGCCAGCAGGTCATACATCCATTGGTCTGCTCTGCCACAGAAATGCATTGATGCAGTACCAAAATGCTTGTATATTTTTTGGTTATATGGCTTTACAAACTCCTGATATGCATCAAGAGAAAGATTTACGGCTGAATCATCTCTTAATGTAACTTTTCCGGGATAAAGACTTTGCCAATGAAAGTTGAAATTGTCATTTTCATCGTCAATAACAGTTTTGATTTTTTCCATAAACTTAATGTATGTATCTGCAATAAGTGACATCAGGGCATGGACTAACTCCGGTTCGTCATACATAGCATAATAAATATCAGAGCCCCAAAGCAGATGGGCAACATCAAACGGACCCTGCAAGTCCGGGTGATACATTTTTATCCCTTTGTTGCACTTCTCGTACGGTGCAAGCTTTTCTTTGAAAAAGTGATATGTTTCAATTACTTTAGCACCATATCCTGAACTTAAATCGGGTATTCCGGAATCAACAACCTTTTTGATTTTATCTACACTGTCAAAATTTTCAACCCATGGCATATTGTTATTCAGTATAATACTATTTGCACCAAATAATGATGGAAACAGTCCAACGCCATAATTGGCTCTCAACATAGGAATACAATCACAGTCGCTGTCAAAAGCGGGTGTGGAACGTAACAACTCATTCCACATCATTTTAGACATATCTTCGTGTATTTCTGTTATAGAATATGGTTTGTGTTCATCTGAGCCAAACATTATGACCACAGGAGGGCGGTCTGCTTTTTCCCAGCTTAACACTGTTTTAAAACGTTCAATAGATTTATCAATTCTGGTTAAATCGATTTTCTGTTCTATATCTTCGAGAAGTTTATTTAACATTTTATATCCCCGCTTTCATCATCATAGCCTGTTTTATTGAAAAAACAGGCTATGAGATATTGAATTTATCTGTTGATGTATCTGTCGTAAGCTGCTTGTTGTATTTCTAACACTTTGTCAAGACCAAGTTTGTTCAGCTGTTCTAAATATTTATCATATTCAGACATAGGCTCAACACCTGAAATGAATGATGCTGTCATAGTATCGCGATACTTTTGAATTTCGTTATAAAGATTAGCATATTCCTGACTTTCGTCTGGTGTTAAAGAAACTGACGGTAAAAGTGCATTTATAGATGCATCATAGCTTTCAAGCCATGCATCAAGAGCCTCTCTTTGCTGTGGTTTAGCATAGAATTGTTCAAGATATCTTCTGTCGTTTATAAAAGGACCGCCATAATTTGATCTTGTATAAACTGCAAGCGACTGATTCATAGTAAGACCGTCAGGGTTTTTATTAATAAGGTCGCTGTATGTGGGATAACCATCAACGTAATTAAAGCTTTGACCCTCTGTACCAAAATTAAAGAAGATATGACCTTCGTCTGAATATGCATAGTCTAAAAATTTAGCAGCAAGCTCTGGTGTCTTACAAGCTGTTGTAATTGCTGCGCTGCATCCCATTGGGTAGGCAGATTCAAATGGACCAAAGCGAGCTTTGTCACCGGCATTTACAACTGGATATTTAACGCCTATCAAATCAAACGAGGTGTCTTTACCCTGCATTGTTTCCAACCATTTTCCAAGACCTGCACCACCAGCTGCGATTGTTGCACCGGATTTGTCGTTTAACATATTGGCATCTTGCATTGTTCGGTCTGTTGATACGTAGTTTTTGTCTAAAAGTCCTGTTTCGAACCATTTATTCAATATTTCAAGTCCGGTTTTATATTCTGGCTCTGCAGGACCAAATTTAACTTTGCCGTTGTCTATATAAAAATCATTGGTACATCCTACCATATAAAGTATATATCTTGCACCTGTGGATGTGAATGGTGCTGCAGCACCTTTTTTATCTCTGAACGCTATTAATATGTTTTCCCAGTCTGCTACAGTTTCGGGTAATTCCAAGCCTAACTCTTCAAGCCAGTCGCGTCTTAAAATAGGTCCGCTGGGAATTGATAAGTAAGGGTCACTTCTTAAGAACGGGAATACGTAATAATGACCTTCGTCGGTCTTAATCATTCTGTCTACATCAGGATTTTCCTTTAAGTAAGCTGTAAGGTTTGGCGCATAATCCTTCATCAAATCATTAAGCGGTAGAATAATACCATCATTGATAGAAGCAGAAGGGCCGCCTAAAGCTTTACCCCAATTGTATTCAATGATGTCAGGTAGCTCGTTCGACGCAATCATCAAACTGAAGGATTCAGCTTCCTGACCCATTGCCGGGTGGATATATTTAACTTTAATACCGGTTCTTTTTGTTAATTCTTCAGAAAATACTGTGTTACCAAAATCTTTTGATGAGGTTGCAACGTTTGTGTTAAGGGTAACCCAATATGTTAATTCAGTATCTGTTTTAATAGGGTAACTGCCCAAATCGATGTTAGCGTTGCTTGTTGTTTGCTTGCTGGTGTTGCATGCACTAAGAAGCGAAGCTACTACCAACACGATAGATAAGATTGAAAAGATTTTTCTTTTCATTAAAATACAACTCCTTTTGTTTTAGTTTTTTATTACTTCTATATTATAACATATAATATTTACCTAAATAAATAGACAGATAGATGAAAAGTTGGACAAGAAATGGAATTTTGTCCGTAAAATCCACTTTTTGTCTATTGTGTTTTGAATAATCGGTTGATAAAATTAATATGGAATTATGCTTAATGATTTTTTAACTGAATTTTGGTTGTGAGATTTTCAACTTGGTTAAAATGTGCATAGTTGTAACACACTCTTATTATTTCTTGCTCTGTAATATAAGAGTATCACATAATATAAAAAATTGCCTGTGCAGAGTGGCAGAATGGAGATTATTATGAAAATAAAAGTATCACGCACTCAAAAAACGTTTGATTTATTTAACGTAATTTTTATGTGTATTCTCTCAATTGTTATGGTGTACCCTGTATGGCATGTTATTATGGCATCACTTAGTGATAATAACCTGCTTATGGGACATGTGGGTTTATTGTATAAACCATTAGGTTTCTCTCTTAATGCTTATAAGTTAATGCTGAAAGACCCGATGATTATTATGGGATATTTAAATACTTTTTTTGTTGTTGGTGTAGGCGTTACTTTAAATTTGCTGTTTACGTCACTTGCAGCTTATTTTTTATCCAGAGAAAATGTTTATTGGCAAAAGCATATAATGTTTCTTATTATAGTTACGATGTTTTTTTCAGGAGGAACAATCCCATTCTATTTATTTGTTACTCAAACCTTAAAGCTTAACAACTCGCTTTGGGCGTTGATTTTTCCGGTTTTAATCAATACTTATAACTTGATTATTATGAGAACTTCGTTTATGTCGATTCCTAAAAGTTTGGAGGAGGCTGCCAGAATTGATGGTGCAAGTCATTGGACAGTTTTGTTCAAGGTTGTAATTCCATTATCTAAAGCTATTTTGGCGGTTATGTGCTTGTATTATGCGGTTGGTCATTGGAATTCATGGTTTAATGCAAGCCTGTTTATCAAAGACAGAAACAAATACCCATTGCAGTTGTTCCTTCGTGAGATCTTGATAATTAATGATACAAATAATATGACAGCTGGAAGCAGTAATGCAGCAGACCAGATGTCAATAGCGGAAACAGTTAAATATGCAGTAGTTGTAACAGCAACGATTCCAATTTTATGCTTGTATCCGTTTTTACAAAAGTATTTTGTTAAAGGTGTAATGATTGGTTCGGTAAAGGGTTAATATTTTACGGAGGTTGCTTAAATGAAAACAGTTAAACTAAATACAAGTCGGAATTCATATTTTGAAACAATAAGAAAAGATTTCAGAATAAATAAATCCTTATACATAATGGTGTTACCCGTAGTTATATTTTATTTGATGTTTCATTATATGCCAATGTATGGTGCAATAATTGCTTTTAAAAATTTCAAGCCTCAGCTTGGAATATGGGGAAGTCAATGGGTTGGCTTTAAGCATTTTATAGACTTTTTCAAAGGATATTCATTTTTGAATATATTAGGTAATACTTTGAGAATAAGCTTGTCAACACTTATATTTGGTTTCCCGGCACCGATTATATTAGCACTTTTGCTTAATGAACTTAAAAATGCAAGGTTTGCAAAGATTGTTCAGAATTTCACTTATATGCCTCATTTTATATCTTTAGTGGTTATATGCGGTCTTATAAGAAATTTTACATCAGATACAGGTGTTGTGTCGTATTTGTTGTCGTTTTTTGGTGGAGAACCAAAATCTCTTTTGAATTATCCGTCATATTTTGTCCCGATATATGTTATATCAAATATATGGCAGGAGGTAGGCTGGGGTTCTATTATTTACCTTGCTGCATTGACTAATGTAGATGCAAGCTTGTATGAGGCTGCTGTTATAGATGGTGCAAATAAGTGGAAACAGCTTGTACATATAACAATCCCAAGCATTATGCCAACGATAGTTACTATGCTTATAATGAGATCGGGAAATATTTTGAATGTTGGTTTTGAAAAGATTCTTCTTCTTTACAATGCATCCACTTTAGATGTGGCAGATGTTATATCAACATATGTTTACCGTAAAGGTCTTTTAGATCTTAGCTGGAGTTTCAGTACTGCTGTTGGACTTTTTAATTCGATTGTAAATTTTATATTTTTGGTTAGTATGAACACTATAAGCAAAAAAGTGAATGATGTTGGACTATGGTAAATGGTTTTTCGGGGAGGAACACATAATGAAATTCAAAAAAACTTGCAGCATTTTGCTGGCGTGTGCTATGCTTGTGCTTTTATTGCCGATTTCGGTTAATGCGTTTTCAGTATCAGAGCTTACTGCGTTAATAGGTGAAAACGGGGTGATAACCGGAAATACAACTCTTCCAAGCTCATATAACGGTAACTCAATAACGTGGAGTGTTGAAGCAAATGATTATGTTGAAATATTGGGGCAAGAGCTTGTTGTTAAGCAGATATCTTTAGACAGTGCAACCCCGATTAATTTAAAATGTAAATTGGATGGACAGATTGTAACTGTAAGTATAAAGCTTATTGCTGATAAGCAGGTGTTGTTGCCACAAACTCCGTCGAAAAATGATTGTTTGTATTGGCAGAGCTTTGATGGTGTGTCGGCAGTAGATTACAATACGGCTCAACAAACCGATGTTACTAATCCGAATGCTTTGGCAATGGTAAATGAAAAATTAACATACACCCGTACAACCGCTTTGCCATTCGATGGTATGCAGTTGGTTTTTTCCAGTGCGGTGGTTGCAGATGGAAGTGTTATAGAATTTGAACTTACCAGACCGACTGCAAGAAAAACATATATTTTTCCTGTAGTGTGGGGAAGCAACTATTACTATATCGGACCAAGCGGAAGACTTAGCTGGCTTGAGCTGGAGGGCGATAAGATCTATTATTTGGCAAGTGATAACGGCGTGAATTCACGTACAGAGATTAGTGATTTCAAAGTGAGTGCAACGAACAGATTTAAAACTGTATATGATTTTACCAACAAAAAGTATGATTTATATATTGATGATACATTTATTAAGACTTTACCATTTAATAAAAATGAAGTCAGAATCAGTTCATTCGCTGTTGTTACAGATGCAAACGAGGTATCCGGTGGAGGAGATGTATGGTCACTTGATGATGTGAGAATATATCCGGCTTCAGGCGTTATCGATGTTAAAGCAACGCCTACAAGTACAGTTTTTGATTTTTCGTTGGATTTGCAGACAAGTGCAGGCTTGCCTATTTTGTGGGAGAGTGATAATGCCGCAATAGACGTATCTTCAACTCCCGGAATTGCAAAAATATCATCTTCCGATATAGATGTTAATGTGAATATAAAAGCTTCAGTTACATTAAATGATATCAAATATTTCAAGGTGTATAATGTTTTAATTCCATGCGACGAGAGACCACCTATGGTGGGTAGTAAATATCTTTTCTATGAGGATTTTAATTATGGCGATAATCCTCCTGTTGTACCTGCACCCGATGCGGAAACACCGACAGAGATAGTGCTGCCGTCAAGCAACGGTATTATCGCAGGTAATAATTGTATTGTGCCTGGTGCATCAACACCAAATCAAAGTCCGACCTCTGTTTCTGTTCCTGTAATCGAGGATGGAAGATTAAAGCTAAGCTGGGTTGACGGACCAAAAGAAGGACGACCGAATACTGATAAGGCGGTCATTTGGTTTAACGCTGACAAGTCGAGTTTTGATCCAAATAGTGAATACAGACTTGCTGTTGAATATGATATTGAGGCTGAAAATGCCAATGCTGTTGAAATGCTGATAAACACAGGTAACGGAACGAGTGGACTGTTACATAGATTTGTTTCAAGCAACATACAGCTTGGTGGATATTCATTTGCGGCACATGATGGATATAATTATTCCGGTAATCTGGTAGACGTATTACCAATACCCAAAAAGGTACGTATGACATTTGTATTTGATAATACAGGCAGCTATGATAAATTTGATGTGTATATGAACGGTATAAAGATTGCTGATGATTTTACAAGAAGGCAATACACAACATCTATTGGTATGCTATGCTTCGGTATTACATCAGAGAACACCGTTTATATAGACAATATTAAGGTTTTTAACGTTGGGTTAAGTAGCAGAGAAAAGGTTGATGCAGATTACATTTCTCTTACTAATGAGGGTTTTAAAGCAATTAACAGCTCCCTTCAGGATTTGGTTGAAAATGATTTTAGGTATGATACTCCGGAGGGGAGTAACATAATGTTTTCATCAGATGTTCCTGGACTTGTTAATACAGACGGAACTATTAACAGACCGAGGTATTCTAAAAATGCAACTGTAACTGCAACGGTTTATACCGGTTCTTATGAGAAAAGTGTAAGTTACTCCTGTACCATTGCCGGACAAATTGTTACTTTACCCAAGGATGAAAAGTTAAGTGGCTGGGAACCTGATGGATATTATGCAATTTACAAGGCATATATGCTTACAGATGAGACGGTACCTGCAGTTGTGGTGCTTGCAGCATATGATAAAACAAGCGGTGAACTTATTAAAACATCTGTTACAGATAATTCAATTACAACTAAAACAGAACAATCTGATGAAGATAATATTATTTATGGTTTTATAGAGATTCCTATAAGTAAGGCATCAGATACAAGGTTAGAAGCGTTTGTGCTTGACAGTTACGATAGCAGCAACATAAGTGTTGACGGAGAACTGGTAATAGAACCATTGGATGACGAAAAAAGCTATTGGAACGATAATAATTACACAGCGGCATTTCCGGCATTTTCTCTTGGAACAGAGAGTAATGTGTATATAGTGCTTGCAGCGTATGAAAATGGCAGCATGGTAAAAAGCTCTTTGAAAAACGTTGTTGTATATCCAAAAGGCGGTAATCCAGACATAGGCAAGGACGGATACATTATTGGCTCGTTAAATGTACCGGACAGGACAGAAAACACAGTTATAAAAGCAATGGTTTGGAAAGATATAGCAGGTATGAAACCGTTGGTAAGTGTGAAATAAAACATTTAATAACTAATGTATCAAGTATTATAGGAGGATTTTTATGAGAAAGTTTCTGATAGTTTTACTGATTATTGCAATTGCGTTGAATACGGGCGGAATGGTTGCTTTTAGTGCTGATGATATTCCTGTTTTCAGACTTCAGTCATTAGGCATTATTGGTGAATATGATGGTGAACATATTGTGTCAAGAGCTGAGGCTGTCAATAGTTTTGTAAAAATTATGATTGGTAATGTTTTTGATATGGGACCATCCGAGTTTAAAGATGTGCCTTCCGAACATAAATATGTTAATGAAATTAACTATGCTAAAAAAGTTGGTTTGGTAAATGGTACATCAATTGATTACTTTAGTCCTGATGAGCCTATAATAGGAATGCATCTTGTGAAAATGGCTCTCATAACCTTGGGTTATGAAAAGGTGGCAGAGGATGCCGGTGGATATGAAGAAGGATATTTGGACATAGCAATAAAAAAAGGAATATTGACCGGGTTTGGCTTAGACGAAATGGTTACTATGTCTGAATTTGTAATAATGCTTAATAAGGTTCTTGATACTGAAGTATTAGAGCTTGAATATGGAAAGGACACATATTCAGTATCATCACAAACATTATATGAAAAAATTCTTCGTCGTACTGAACTTACAAAAATATCAGAGGGCATTGTGACTGCAGTTGAAATATCAACTTTAAAAGGATATAAGGAATTGAGGGAAAATGAAATTTCAATTGGAGACACCATATTCACATACTACGGAGAACATTCTTATGACCTGTTGGGTAAAACAGTGACTGTGTATTATGATGATTCAGAAACCGGCGAAAAGCTTATTTCTAATATAATGCCGACATCGAAGTATAACGAATTTATCATAAAAAATGAC
Organism: Clostridia bacterium; assembly: GCA_045576675.1. GTDB lineage: Bacteria > Bacillota > Clostridia > Monoglobales > Firm-18 > JAZNGX01. Next base: position 13,315 of record JAZNGX010000055.1, read on the forward strand.
AATGTTCACAAATTGACAAAAACAGTTTGTGAATACTATCCTAATAACAAAAAGAAGGAAACGATTAATATTGATGCAAATGCTTCGTTTATATACAATGGCATAAATTATATTCCCGAAAGCGAAACAATTAATTTGTTGACTGGTGATATCCGTGTAATTGATAATGACAATGATGGTGTATATGACGTTGTTTTTATTGATGAATATGAAAGCTTTGTAGTTGATCGTGTTTCGCTTATTAATGAAAGTGTGTTTTTCAAGAAAAACGTAACTTTCAGGGGGGCTACAAGTTATAAGTTTGATTTTGACGATAAGGATAAGGTGTACTTTTTATATGGTGAGGATAATTCAGATGTTTCGTTTAATGATATAACTGAGAACAGTGTTATAACCTTTAAGTCAAGTAAGGATAACAGGATTAATTATGTTACTGTTATAAACAATCCTAAAAATGGTGTAATAACAGCTATATCTCAATTTGATAACGAAATTTCTATAGATGATGAACTTTATAAGGTATATAAACCAAATGCAGGTGAGTTGTTTGCAGAATACAAGATTGGGCAAGAGGCAATATTTTATATAAATGACAAGGATGAAATTGTAGATGGTCAGATTGGCATTGATGGCGATTACGGTTTTGTAATAGCTGCCGCAGGAAATGATGCTTTTGGTGATAACGTTAGTATAAAGATGGTAGTGCCATATAAGTCACAAAAAGTAGTTGAACTTGTAGGAACAGAAGAAGTTATTTCTTATGACTATTCAAACGAGATAAAGTTATTTGAACTTGAACCTAATGTTACTTATAGTATGGCAAACCAAAATGGAGTCATCTTGTCAACGTCCAGGGTTTCGGCCGGTTCTATAAATTTAGATAAATTAACAAGAGCGATAGTAAATTATAAATTAAACAAGGAAGGAAAAATCAGTAAGCTTGTTGTTTATCCGTTGGATTATGATTGGTTCAAAAGCTCTGCAAGATATAATTTTAACGGTAAGCTTAATTCTTTTGGCGGTTTGACAACGAAAGATGCATTTTTGGTTGGAGATACTACAAATGTGATTTTTATTCCTGATGTTGCCAACCCTGTTTTAGATGATTATTTGGTTGATGTAACTATAACCAACAAAACCTCACAGACAGCAATGGCTATAAATATAAATGAAAAAACTCAGATTGCTGAATGTGCAATATTGATAGCAACTATGAGATCACAAGATGTTAAGCCATTCACTACTACAACAAAATACTCTATTGTTGGTGACGTTATGAGTGAGATAGTAGATGATGAAGTAGTATATAAGCTTGAGGTGCTTACCGGCAAAGAAATAAACAGGCCATATATTGAATCAAGCTCTAATCTTTCATCCGTTGTTGCCGGATTAAAATGCGGAGATGTTATTCAGTATAATACAAAATCCACTGGCGAAATTGCAAATGTAAAAAGAATTGCCGGAATGTATGAATATAAGGATATATACAGCGAGAATATTGATAACACAGTTTATGGACGTGTAACGGATGTTCAATTAAACAGACTTGATGATTTTCTTAATGAAATGGTTGATGATATTACACTTGATTTGGGTGCCATTACTAAACATTACAAAGCACATCGTGAAGATGAACCCGTGGTATATTCTTACCTCAGATCGAAGGGCGAAATATCAATTTCTGAAACAGACGAAATCAGTCAGGGTGATGAATTGTTCTTATTAGTGCAGGAAAATAAGGTTGTAGCAATAGTTATATTTAAATAGTTGATAACAAAAACGGAGGTTTTTATGAAGGTTTTTTATAAAAAGCTATGCATGATACTTGTGCTTGTATTGATAATGCAAATATCACCATTTACTGTAGGTGCAGCTACAGAACTACCAAAACAAGATACAAGTATATATAGCGACGATTTTTCTGACGGCGTTTTGAATGAGCGTATTGTAAAAATAGGCGGTGATGGTGTTCTTGAAGAGCTTGACAACTCGCTGGTTCTTACACGTACTTCAACTAACGTTGCAGGAAAGAATGTTTCTGATGGCTACGAGATTTATATAAATGATGATAAAGCTCCTTGCCTGGAATACTTTACAGCAATTAGCTTTACCATTACAAAATCTGCATCCCGATTATTTACATTTAATGTTTACGATGATAAAAAACAAGTGATAACAGGACTTGATTTTATGCCATCTGATGACATAAATGCCAGATATAAGTCTGCAGATGGTGAAGAGGTTTATGAAACTGTTTATAACTATGATTGTTCCGAAAACAGTTTAAAGGTCACATATATGTTTAATAATGCTACAAAAACGTTTTCGCTATTTTTGAATGATAACGTTGTAGCTGAAAATAAAAAATATATAAATTCAGATAGAAATCTTGGTTTTATTAAGGTTGAAATGTCTAAAAGACATGCCGGAACAGTAATTATGAAGGAACTTGATATTTATACTTATGAGGTTTCTGATGAGGACTGTGTGGCATTCGAAAGGGATATGCTTACGTTTTCTGCCATATCAGGTGAAAATCAGGAAGGCGTAACAAGTGATTTGAACTTGTTTACAGAGGGCAAACTTGGTTGTGATATTTTGTGGACATCAATGAATACAGATGTTATATCTGACGAAGGTATATTAACAAGATCTGTTGATGAAGATATTGTCGTTACCATAAAAGCTAAAATCACGAAAGGTTCTTATGAAGAAAATGTTAGCTTTGATATAACTGTGAAAAAATTCATACAAACAGATATGCCGGAGATTATAGAGCTGATAACTCAAGATACCGAAGAAAACAAGGTTACGGAAAGTGATTCGTTTACTTATGATATAGGTGTTTCAACAGGCAGTATACTTGGTATGAAGTTCAAAGCAACAAGCAATGGTGATTACAAAATAAATATTGGTAACACTAACAGCAATGTGCTTGAGCTTGCGAAAAGTTCAAAGGACCTGACTGCTAACGAAGCTCTTATTAAATCAGGTGTTCCCACAGTTAGTGAGTATACAATACTTTTGGATGTTATTACTCAAAAATACAGCTTGTGGATAGGTCTTGATAAAATAGTTGAACTGGCAGATTTTAATGCAAAAATATCTGCTGTAACACAGCTTTGTTTTGAGCAGATGACCGGAACCGGTTATATTTCAGATTTTTCAGTTTTTTATCCCACTGTACCTTCTGTTGATGCTATAGTATTGGATTATGAGCATCTTACATTTGATACTATGAGTCATCAAAAGCAGACAGAGTTAACAACTGATTTGCGGCTCCCAACAAAAGGCAGAGCAGGAAGTGATATAGTATGGACATCATCAAATACTGATGTTATAACAGAAAAAGGCTTGGTTAACAGTGAACAGGATGCGTTTGTTACACTTACTGCACAGCTTATAAACGGTGAAGAAAGGTTAACAAAAACCTTTGATATAAATGTTGTTGAATGGGAACGATATGAACAACCCGAAGTGAAAAATATGATACTTGAGGACTCGTTTGACAATAATGATATGAATTCTGTATGGCAGTTTGATGCTACAGGTGGCGAGATACTTGTTGAAGACGAGGCAATGACTATGAAACGCTTCGACAGTGCTACAACGGAAACCATGGCAATTTTATATATGGATGAATCCAAAAAGGTGTATAACGGAAAGCTTTTTGCACTTGAGTTTACAATGACTAGAGAAGAAACACCAATGGTAATAATCCGCCAAAAGGGACCGAATGATTATTGTGCAATGGACTGGTTGCCTAACGGAGCTATCAGATATGTTGATGGTTATACAGGTCAGTTTGTTATAACAGACGAATATGTTTCTACATCAACAATAAAGGTTACAATTTTTTATGATACGATAGAATCAACATTTTCAGTTTATATTGATGATCAATTGATATTAAAGGATATAACATCACGTGCTAAGGGTCATGGTATCGGACAAGTAAACGTGTCTATGGCAGGAGAGTCATTGGGAACATTAAAAATAGATAATATCCGTTTTTATGAAACATATTTCTTCTCGGAGGAGAGAGTGCCGCTTGATTATGAATGGCTAACACAAAACAGGCTTGTAAGCAGTAACGATGATGCTTACAAATATGGTATGATTTCAAAGAATCTAAATCTGCCTGATTTGGGAGAATACGGAAGTGATATTACATGGGTTTCTTCAGATGAAAATCTCATATCATCAGATGGTATAGTTAACTTTTCGGAAAGCGAAAATGAAACGGTTACATTAACGGCAACTATTTCAAAACATAATTCTTCCCTTACTAAGGATTTTGTGTTTAGACTGACAAAAAACATAACATCGGAGGAAGAAGCTTTAAATGCAGATGCAGATGCATTGAATTACGAGACAATTGCTTGCTATGACGGAGGCTCAAATGAGATAGTACGAAGTCTGAATTTAGGAGACACAGGAATTTACGGAAGTAAAGTGACATGGAGCTCGTCAAACACAAGATATATAACCAATAGCGGTAGAGTTGTAAGACCACGCTGGTATGAGGAAAATGTTCCCGTAACAATGACGGCAATAATAAGCAACGGAGGAAGCTCTATAACGAAATCCTTTGATTTCGTAGTACTAAAGGACGAGGAATGGAAAGACCCGCAATATATGTCGGACGAAGAGTTTTTTGGAGTATGGGATGGAAACACATGGACAACGCCGGGTAAGATGAATTATGAGTATCCGGGTCTTGAAGGTGTCGGAGAGGCAGTAAAAGAGGGTAATATTCCGCTTGCAAAAGAAAAGCTGCTTGAATATTACGCAAACCGTCCTATTAAAACCTCAACTTCAGGAACAGCAAGAAATCCATTGTGGGCAAATGCTTTAATAGATGATTATCATCATCTTAATCAGGCAATTATATTCCAGGGTGAGTTTGCTGCAAAAAATGATTGGTCGATGTGTGAATCTAAATTACGTACAGATAACATAAATATTGGCGCATTTTCATGCTTTGGTGTGCGTGCGTGGTACAACGAATCAAGCTATTGTGAAATAAAGCGTCATAATGACCCTGATATAAATGCACGCCCAAGACTTGAGGTAACAGTTAATGGTGCAGTACGCACATATTATGCGGTTGACAGTTATGTTGTAAGGGCAGGTAAATATGCTGACGAGAACTTTAATGATGTTGATGTTCTTAAGGTTCAGACGTATGGTGACTTTATAGAGGATGATACAATCCATTCGGTATTGAAATTTGATTTTTCAGATTTAAAGAGTACTGATAAAATATCAGCTGTTAAATTGGTGCTGTGTGCAAAGGCATCTCCTGCATATGCAGGCTTAAAGCGAATGATTGTTGTGCTTGAAAATACAGTTGAACAAACCGGTGCAGAGGCCACTTGGAGCAGCACATTAGGTCAGGTATATTCATATAACGGTCTTCCTGAAGGAATGGATTGGATATTAGATCCTGTCGGCGCAGACACGCAGTACTGGCATCAGAATAACCGTTTTTACGGATATCCGGATGCTATTATACCGGAGTATATTGCAACAGGTGACGATACGTATATTTATAAAATGCTTAATATTATTAATGACTTTATTAAGGATACCGGTAATTACAGGCTTTCTACCAACACTGTTGTTTCAAAACCTGACCCGAATGGTATACGAGGTGGATTCCCTAACTCTTTAAGCTGCTTAAGTAAAAATAATCAGTGGCTTAAAATGATAGACATCGTTGCAAGATATGAGCGTCTTACGCCAGAATTGTTCACTGCTATGATGAAGAACATATGGGATTCGGCAACCTTCCTCTCAACCTATCCAACACCTTCGGGTAACTGGCGTCAGTATGAATTTAACTCTTTGTTAAATACATCACTGAGAGTACCGGAGTTTTATGATGCTCTTGCAGGTACGAACTGGCGTAAGCTTGGTCAGGACGAGATGGAAAGTATGTTGTTTTTAAACAATATGAGTGATGGTACGTATATTGAAGCTACAAGCTTGTACAGCGTTGATATGTTTAATACAAGTGCAAATTATACGGCAACACAGGGGGTAACTATTACAGAAGATTTTCGCAACAGATTGCACAGAGCTGCATACTATAATGGGCTTTTGTATACGCCTGACGGCTCGTCGTTACATTATGGAGACGGTGCTTCGTTTTCACGTGCACCTGCAAACTTTGTAAATGTTGCAAGATTCCATGAGGATAAAGAACTTGAATATATTGCCACATGCGGAGAAGGCGGCGAAGAACCAGAGTGGACTTCAACTCATTGGTCTATGGGTATGACAACGGCAATGCGTGCGAACTGGACGAAAAACAGCCCGTATTTATTTACCAATGTACGCGGAGGCGGTCAGCACGCACATTCGGACTATAATGGTGTTATTGTGTATGCGTACGGCAGAACACTTCTTACCGATGCAGGTTCGTTCTCTTATGGTGTAAATGATTATCGTATATGGGGACAATCAACAATGGCACATAATTCCGTTGTAATAAATGATACAACGCAAGAACGCGGAGGTGTGTCAGTAGGATATAACCCAACAGGTACGATTTATGACTGGACAGCAAATCCTTCATTTGACTTTTTAAGTCAGTCAACTCCGCAGACAAAAGGCTTTAATCACAGACGTACAATAACGTTTATTAAGCCAACAATGTGGATTGTTTCTGATTTGATGATACCAAATATGGCATCAAATACAAATAATTATAAGCAAACATGGCATATGCTGCCTGATGCAAACCTTTCAATTGATACAAATAGTGATACTATTCGTTCAAATTATATGTCAGGCGGAAATATCATAATTGCCAATGCAGATGGTGAGGCTGCAAAGCTTACCAAAACAATGGGTTGGTATGATATGGGTTATCAGCAGGTAACGGATTCACCGTTCGCATATTTTGAAAAAACAGGCAAGGGTAATGTTACTTTTGATACGGTTCTGATACCGACAAATAACGATCCTGATGCTAAAGCAACCGCAGAAAAGCTTGAAACAACAGAGAATGCAACAGCGTTAAAAATAGACTTTACGCTAAAAAGTGAAAAGAACACAGGTTATTATTATATGTCTTATGATAATCAGCCCGGCAGCTTTGGAAAATATTCAACTGACGGTCAGGTAGCATTTGTTCAGGAAAATGCTATGGGAACAGTTGTGTATGCTATGATTAAAAATGGTACTTACATAAAAGATGAAACAACAGGTGAATATCTGATACATTCGGATGTAGAACTTAGAGAATTTGCTGTTGATATGTCAGGTGCGGATATTGTTATTACAGCATGTGATGAAAACGACCCGCTTATGGCTAACCCCGATGAAAATGTTCCAGACATTTTCGTGTTAAAGGGAGTAAGCGATGATGTATCAACTGTTGCAATTCGTTTAGGTGCTGAAAAAATTGTCTCAAATGTTAAGTTTAATAAAAACAGCGTTTCTTATACAATATCTGACGGCATATTAAAAGATATTGGCAACGGTTCAATGACAGGTAGCTCGAATAGCGGTGAAAATGACAAAGTTCCGTCTGCCGGTATAGTTTCAAGACCTGAGAGTGGCGGTGCTGGCGGAGCAGGAGGTTCCGGTGGCGGAGCAGGAGGTGCCGGTGGTGGAGCCGGTGGAGGAACTAGCGGTGCCGGTGGTAGTGGTGGCGGAGCAGGAAGTGCTGGCGGCTTTGGCGGTGGCACAGCTTCTGACACAGGCTTTACCGATGTTTCGGGACATTGGTCAGCAGTGTACGCAAACGAGCTTAAAGCTAAAAATATATTAAATGGTGATGATAAGGGGAATTTTAACCCTGATAACAATATTACAAGAGCAGAGTTTATTGCAATTATTGTTCGTGCGATGAAACTTGAGCAGATTGATTACAAGGATACATATAAAGATGTTACAAATAGCGATTGGTATGCATCTGTAGTTCAGACAGCTCTTGATAACGGAATAGTATCACCTGATGATAATTTCAGACCGAATGACAATATTACACGCCAGGAAATGGCAAAAATAATCAGTATTGTTAGTAAAGCTTCAAATAAGTTTGATGATATTGAAATTATAACACCAAGCTTTACTGATATAAATGATATTGCGGACTGGGCACAGGAATATGTTCGCTTTGCTTATACCATCGGGCTGATTGGTGGTATGGATGATGGCAGCTTTAAACCTTTAAACAATGCCACGAGAGGTGAAGCAGCAGCGGTTATCAGCAGATTACTTTCTAAAGTACAGTAATTATTCACTTTGAATATTTTAATGTGAAATTATGCTGTATGGCAGACGAAAAGGAGATGGTTGTGACATCTATAAACCCGACTGATTAAAAACAAATATTCAAAAAAGAAAGGAAGTAAAAAATGTTAAAGAAAATACTAAGTTTATCTATTGTTTTTGTGATGATATGTTCAATGATTCCTGCAATGCAGGTTTCTGCTGCTGTGTTTGACAACGAATATAATTTTAATGACACAACAGCGGTTTTTGCCCCGTCTGATGATAGCACAGATGCTTTCTTTTATCACGGTCAGATTCCTGCTTATTCCTATGGTGCTGGTTTTTCAGGTGCAGCAGGAGATTCTGCTTTGCAGATGAGCATCGGAGCTGACGGAGTTGAAAGACAGGGTTATTTAAATTTCTTTGGTGTAAGAAATGAATATGGTTTTTCTGTAAGAGTAGATTCTGAAGATGCCTCAATCACCGATACGGGTAATGCTGCTTATGCATTTAATGCAAACTTTATGGCAGCTCATAATGATGTGGTTGCTGCATTGATTTATCCCGGAACATCTAATGGTAGCCCAAGTGTTGGCAACGTGTATAAAAACTCTGTAATTTATTTGTATCAAGGTAAGCTATATGTTGGTGCTGATGGCAACTTTGAACCTGCAACTGATACTTGTATAGCAGAGCCGGGAGTTGGTAACTGGTTTACTCTTGGTGCTGTGTTCAGCAATACCCATAAAAGAGTTGATGTTTTCTATAATGGTACTCGTATTTATGGTGAAGCAAGAAGTGCTTATACTGCAATAAACAGATGGCATGTTTATATGCATTCATCTAACGAAACAAAGCACACTCCGTATAATGCAGGCGAGTTCTTGTATATTGATAATATGTA
>JAZNGX010000056.1:0-6789 GCA_045576675.1 Clostridia bacterium
TGCAACACATAGTAGTCAGACCAATATGAGCTTACTGTTGTTGCGGAAGACCCTATAACTCTGTAAAAGTGTGTATGTTCCTCGTATGGATTTAAGCTGTCAAGCTGATCTTCATATACATTATCACAGTGCATATCACCCTTTTCACCCTTTTCACCTTTCAACGCTGCCAACTGTGCTTCGGTGAAATCCGCATATGTAAAGGCATTACCTTTATCACCTTTGGGGCCCTTTATGTTTGACGATTGAGGTGGCAAAGCTGTGCTCTCGCTTTTGGTCCACGAAATATTGCCGTCGCTGTCAACAGAAGGGTAAAGCATAAGTCCCTGCGGCCCACGGATGTTTTTTGTTTGCGGATTATCAAGCCCGCCGTCGTTTGACCACGATAAATCGCCGTTGTCATCAACACTCGGTGTAAATGTGGCACCCTTTGGAATGGTGAATTTAAGCTTTGCTTCTTTTGAGTTGCCAACGTTTTCAACCTTTGGCTGTTCATCGGGCAGTGTTGCAACGGTGCTGTCAACATCAACGCTTACAGTGTACAGCTTGTTGGCGATAATATAATCGTCTGATATAAAGCCGTCAATGTTAAGTGTTACGGGATAAAACCGATATGTAACACCTTCTGTCTGACCTTCAAAGCCGATTTTTAACAATCCCTTTTCAAGCTCGCTGTCGTTAAGGGTTATAGTGCAGGGATTGCCTGTTGCGTCAAGCTGCTTAAAAAACTGCCTTCCGCTGTTTGTTCTTATGTATGCTTTGATACTGTCAAACTTCAGCGTAGACGGAAACGTTGCCTCAAGCTCCAAAGCACCTTTTTCACCTTCAAAAAACACATTGGAATTGTCAATATGCACTATTTTTCCATCTGCGTTAAATTCTGCTTTAACTTTTTTCATATCATAGTCCTTTCTGAAAAATTATTTGCAACGGCCATTGCTTTTTTATTATACCATAACCAAAAGCGACATTTCACGACATCTTTTTGGCAAAAAACCTTGATTTAAAGGGATTTGTGTAAAAGTCAAAAACGGGGGTTCAAAACCAAAAGCGACATTTTGCGACATTGAACGACATTTCACGACATTTAAAATAAAGCTTTTTTCGGGCAGTTACCGCGTTTTGAAATTGACAATTCTGTTTATATATTGAATATTGTTTACAATTTGTTCAAAATGTATAATAAACTTGTAGAATTGACTGTTCTGCGATTGCAAATACTTATGGAGGTTTTAGTAGTTATGAAAAAACAGGTAAACGATACGAAGGTTGTATCTGAAGCTGTAGTACACAGAAAAGCTACCCTGAAAAAAGCTTGGGGTTACAGGCAAATGTATCTGCTGCTGCTTCCCGCACTTTTGTATGTGCTGATATTTAACTATCAGCCGATGTACGGTGTTATTATAGCCTTTAAAAAATTCAGTCCGCTAAAAGGTATATGGGGAAGCCCATGGGTTGGTCTGGAGCATTTTCAGCGATATGTTGAGTCGCCGATGTTTCTGCAGATTTTAAAGAACACACTGTCGCTTAGTGTGTACAACCTTGTGGCAGGCTTTCCGCTGCCGATTGTGCTTGCGTTGGCACTGCACTATACAAACAATCAGAAATTTAAAAGGTTTGTACAGACAGTTACATATGCACCGCACTTTTTATCAACTGTTATTGTGTGCAGTATGATTATTATGTTCCTGTCACCTCGTTCAGGTATCATAAACAGTCTGCTTGAAGCACTTGGCTTTGAAAGAGTATTCTTTATGAGTATTCCGTCAGCCTTCAAGCACATTTATGTATGGTCAGGAATATGGCAGGGTATCGGCTGGAGTTCAATTATCTATATGGCGGCACTTGCAGGTATCGACAGCAGTATTCACGAAAGCGCAATGCTTGACGGTGCTTCAAGATTGCAGAGAATATGGCATATTGATATTCCGGGAATTCTTCCCACAATCGTAACTCTGCTTATACTTAACACGGGTTCGTTAATGGGCTCAAGCTTTGAAAAGATTTATCTTTTGCAGAACTCACTTAACCAGTCTGCATCAGAGGTTATTGCCACATTCGTTTATAAGCGTGGTATCTTGGGCGGCGAGTTCAGCTTTTCAACAGCCGTTGGTCTTTTCAATTCAATTATTAACTTAATCTTAATGTCTTCTGTAAACTTTATTTCAAAGAAAGTAACAGAAGTCGGCTTGTGGTAATGGGGGTGAGCATATGAAACATCTTGAAACAATGGAAGATAAAATAGTTGGTGTTATTTCAAATATTATTCTTGTGATAATTGCGTTTCTTGCAATATACCCGCTATGGTTTGTTGTAATGGCATCTATCAGTGACCCCAATATGGTAATGAACGGGCAGATGTGGTTTATACCAAAGGGAATCAACTTTGCAGGCTATATGAAGGTTATTGAAAACGACAGAATATGGATGGGTTACGGTAACTCAATTTTGTATACTGTTGTGGCAACAGTTTTAAACATCGCAGTTACAATGGCTGCAGCCTTTGCAGTTTCACGTAAGGACCTTCCCGGTAAAGGCGGAATAATGACATTCTTTATGATAACGATGTTTTTTGGCGGCGGTACTGTTCCTACATACCTGCTTATGAAAAACCTTCATCTTCTGGATAACAGACTTGTAATGATAATTCCCGGTCTTATTTCTGTATGGAACCTTGTTATTGCAAGAACAAACATTCAGTCTTCAATTCCGGATGAGCTTATAGAAGCCGCAACGATTGACGGCTGCTCATACTTTAAGTGCTTCACAAGAATTGTGCTTCCGCTTTCAAAGGCAATTATGGCGGTGCTTGCACTTTATTACGGTGTTGGTCACTGGAACGCATATATGGGTGCTTTGATATATTTGTCAGACGATAAAAAATATCCGTTGCAGTTGATACTTCGTGAAATACTAATTCAGACACAGATGACAAACGAGCTTATGGCAGACAGTGCAACAGCCCAGAAGGCAATGCAGGAGGCAGAGATAATGAAGTACAGCGTGGTTATCGTTGCAAGTATCCCTGTGCTTATGCTTTATCCGTTCCTGCAGAAGTATTTCGTAAAGGGCGTTATGGTCGGAGCTATTAAAGGATAATATATAAAATTAAGGAGGAAAAGATTATGAAAAAAAGAGTTTTAGCAGTTATTTGTGCGATGCTTATGCTTGTTATGGCACTTGCTTCGTGCGGAGAAAAAACAGAAACAACAGACACAACAGCCAATATGAACAAGGAAGGCCTTCCTATTGTTAATGAGCCTATTGAACTTGAGGTTGCAGTACAAAAGGCGCCTTACTATGTTGATTTTGCAGAAATGCCGCTATTGCAGCAAATGGAAGAAAAAACAAACGTTAAGGTTAAATGGCGTCAGTATCCTACAGAGTCATACTGGGAGAAGGTTAACTTAATGCTTGCAAGTGCTGAGTATCCCGATGTTATGTGGGCACTTTTGTCAGACGTTCATTTGTTAGAGCTTATGGAAAACGAAATGATTTATAAGCTTGATGAGTATATTGAATATGCTCCGAGATGGACAGAGCTGTTTGAAAAAATCCCTTATGCAAAAAGAGCTATCACTGCAGGTGACGGTCATATCTATAGCTTGCCTGCTATCCGTGATGAAGAATCATACTGGGGATTCAGAGATGCAACATTTATAAATAAAGACTGGCTTGATAAATTAGGTCTTGAAATTCCTACAACAACAGAAGAGTTGCGTACAGTTTTAAACGCTTTTGCTACACAGGACCCCAACGGCAACGGCGAGGCAGACGAAATTCCGTGGAGCTTTGTTTACGGTGAAAACATCAGCGGTGAGCTTGATTTGTATGGTGCGTTTGGTCTTATCGACGTTCCTGACAAATTCGTATTAAAAGACGGCAAGGTTGTATACTCACCATTGCAGGAAGAAAACAAGGCAGCCGTAAGATATCTTCACGAGCTTTATGCTGACGGCGTAATCGACCAGGAAGCATTCACACAAAAGCATGCAGGCTTGAATGCTAAGGTTGCTTCAGTTCCTTCAATCGTTGGTATGTATTCAGCATATGCAAATATTCACGACCCCGAAAAAGCAAACTATGTTGCAATCCCTCCCTTCAAGGCTGAGGGGGTTGAAAAGCCTGTTGCAAGACGTCAGACAACACAGGTTATGAAGGGTTACTTCACAGTATTTAAAAACAACAAATATCCTGAAATCACAATGCGTTGGGCAAATGAGCTTGCTGACGAGGAATTTGGTATCGAAGCACTTTATGGCCCGCTTGAAAAACAGGCAGACGGTACATATACACAAAAAGAAGTTGAAGACACAGGCTCAACACTTTCAAACGTTCCCGGAACATATGGCCCGTTCATCACAACAGACGAGTCTTTAAGTAAGCTTGTTGGCGTTGAAGGCAAGAAAATGAGAGACGATTTGTACGAGGTTTATAAGCCTTACGTTGTACCTGAAGAGGATTTCTTCCCGCAGGTATGGTACACAACAGAGCAGAGAGAAATTCTTACAAGATACAGAACAGAAATTAACGAGTATGCAAAAACTTCAAGAGCAGACTGGATTATAAAAGGTACAATGGATCAGGAATTTGATGCATTTAAGGCTAAGGTTGAAAGTATGGGACTTGGTGAAGTATTAAAGGTATATCAGGATGCATATGATAGCTTCTATGCAAATTAATCCAAATTCAAAGGAGCGAACCAAATGAAAAAAATAATCGCATTATTGCTTGTTTCAGCTATGATGTTTACCGCAGTTTTTGCGGCAGATGTTTCGGTTGACAGAGCAACAGGTGTTATAACGGTAAGTGGTACTGTGGCGGCAGGCTCAAGAGTAATGCTTCTTGTGTTAAAGCCCGGCAAAACAGTTGAAGATGTTAAAACCGGTTCAATGCTTACAGCAGTTGATTATCTTGACCAGACAACCGCAACAGAAACGGGAAGCTTTGTATTTACCTTCCCGTCACACAGCGGTGATGAGTTTGCAAGACTTGTTGCAATGGTAAATGAAAAGAATGAGCTTGATGCAGTTGAAAATATTGAGATTGAATATTTCACAAATTCAACAACAAACTCAATGGTTACAAGCATTGTTAACCAGACAGAAGCAAGCCTTGTTAAAAATATGCTTACTGCAGATGTAATTGCACTTTTAGAGCTTGATGGCTCGTATTATTCATTGCTTGATGATGAAAAGAAAACTGTTGTTTGTAAGGAAATAGCGGACCTTACAACAGCAACTCAGGCACAGGTCCAGTCAACCTTTGCCGATGCTGCGTTCATCACATTTGTAAATTCAATGACAACAGCCGATGATGTTGAACAGCTATTCACACTTCTTGAGGGCGAAGCTACTATCGAGGCAACACTTGGATTTACAAGAACAAGTGATTTGTATAATGGCCTTAACAATGAAGAAGAATTAAAATCAAGAATTATAAATGGTGTTCCATACACCAATGCGGCAGCTTTAAAAACAGCAGCATCAGAAAGCTTCGCGTTAACTGCAATTCATAACTACAGATATACATATATGGAAAATATCCTTAACACATACAATAATGTGTTGGGACTTGATTTAACAAAACTTACAAGTGCAAACAAAAACACTGTTTTTCAGGGTATTGCAGGTCAGCAGTATGCAGATGCCGCAGCACTTAACACAGCGTATCTTGCACTTGTGGCAACAAATGCACCTTCAGGCAACAGACCTGTGGGCGGTGGCTCATCAGGCGGTGGCGGCGGTTCAGCAGGCGGCACAAGCGGCAGCTTCTCAGGTGCAGGCTTTGGCGGTATGACTAAGGCACCTGTCGCATCGGTTGAAACACCTGATGACACAGAAAAGCCCGAAGATAAAGGCTTTACAGATTTGGCAGACGACCATTATGCAGCAGATGCTGTTGCAGCCTTGGTTGAAAAGGGTATAATTTCAGGCTATCCTGACGGAAGCTTCCAGCCTGAAAAGGATGTAATACGTACTGAAATGATAAAAATGCTGGTAACAGGCTTTGGTATTGAAAAGGCAGAGGGCGAAGCTGCTGACTTTGAAGATTTAAGCGAGAGCGACTGGTACTATGATTACTGCGTTGCGGCAATTACAAACGGCATTCTAAACGGTGTAAGTGAAACTTTAATTGGTGCCGATATGCCTGTTACAAGACAGGACGTATGCGTACTGCTGCACAGAGCAATCACAAAGCTTGGCTACACACTTGAGGCAAAAAATGACGTTTCGTTTGGTGACGAGGCTGAAATTGCAGATTACGCAAAGGAAAGCGTAATGCTTTTTGCAGGTGCAGGCATTGTAAACGGTGACGGTGAAAACTTTAACCCCAACGATGTTGCAACACGTGGTGCGTGTGCAAAAATAATTTATAATGTTTTGGCGGAGGTGCAGCAATGAAAAAGAATATAACAAGAATCATTGCAGTAGTTCTGGCAATGGTAATGAGCTTTGGAATGCTTGTAACAGCTGACGGAGTTTCATATGAAAGCGATAAGAATTATACATATTATGAGGTTCTTTCAAGACTTGGCATATTGCCTGCATCAATGGTTGAAGCAAATCCTGCACAGGCAATAACAAGAGGACAGTTTGCCTATCTTGTTGCAGATGCATTCGGATTGCCGACAGTAAACTCAAACAGACACTATTCTGATGTGGATTATTCTGCAGAATATGCAGGTGCAATAATGTCACTGCACGATGCAGGCATAGTATCAGGTAATGCTAACGGAAGCTTTTATCCTGAAAATGCAATTACTCCTATTGATGCGGCAGTAATCCT
>JAZNGX010000057.1:0-11943 GCA_045576675.1 Clostridia bacterium
GTGGCGATAACAATAGCGGTCATAATGACTGTTGCAACGACTGCTGCTGATTTCAGTAAAAAAACATTCTGACTAAAATTACGCTTGCAGCCATTGCGGCAAAATCAGCACACAATGCGGCTTTTACAGTGTATCTTGAATTTGTTATGCCGACACTTCCAAGATACACTGCAAGCGTATAAAAGGTTGTTTCGGTTGACCCTGCCATAACTGAAGCACATCTGCCTAAAAATGAGTCTGCACCATATGTTTTTATTATGTCATTGATTATAGCTAATGCACCACTGCCCGATATGGGACGCATCAATGATAGCGGGACAAGCTCTTTCGGGAATTTTATTTTATTCAATATCGGCTCTGC
This sequence comes from Clostridia bacterium, assembly GCA_045576675.1. Classification (GTDB taxonomy): domain Bacteria; phylum Bacillota; class Clostridia; order Monoglobales; family Firm-18; genus JAZNGX01. The sequence continues at coordinate 362 of JAZNGX010000057.1, forward strand.
TGCCGAGCATAAAAGGTCGATTGCACCCGATGCACGTAGCATTGAAATTGCACACACCAGCCCTATAAGTGACGGAAGTATTTTTATTGTTGTTTCTATTCCTTCAGTTGCTCCTGATGTAAAGCATTCAAATATGCTGATTCTCTTCAAAAGGCCATAACCAACTATAGCAGTAATGATTAGAGGTATAATTGCAATTGATATGTAATTTAACATTGCTGTCTCCTTTTTGCCAAAAGCTTTGCAACGCACACACCTGTTGTTATAGATATTATGCTGGCAAGCCATACCGGAATTATTATCTCAAAGCTGTTTGCGGAGCAAGCGGCTTGCCTTAATGCCAGCACCGTTGATGGAATTAACTCAAGAGAGGCAGTGTTTATTACAACAAACATACATATTTCATCACTAGCTGACTTTGACGGATTTGCTTTATAAAGCTCTTTCATTGCCTTTAATCCAAGAGGAGTGGCGGCATTAGACATACCAAACAGATTTGCTGTCATATTCATTGTTATGGCTTTTAATGCTTCACTGTTTTTGTCTATGTGTGGAAATATAATCCTTGTTACAGGTCTTAATAAGATTGTGAAAAAGTCAGTCAGTCCACTAAGACTTGCTATTTTCATAAGCCCTGTCCATAGGCACATTGTACCAAGCAGTGAAATAGCCATAGTAACTGCGTCATTAGCTCCGTTCATTGCTGCTGTGGCAACTGCTTCAAGTCTGCCTGTTATTGCACCTGTGAATATGGAAATTATTATAAGTCCGCCCCATATGTAATTAATCATTTAATCTCCCCTTTTGGTAAATTTTATGAAAAGTTTAGTAAAAATATTACTTTGTCGAAATATGTCGAATGAAATTATTTGCATAAATGGAAATAATTGGTATAATAGTATATATAAAGTATAAAGGGGTGTTAATTATGAAAGCAACGGGAATAGTAAGGCACGTGGATGATTTGGGACGTATTGTTGTTCCAATTGAAATCAGAAAAAATCTTGACTTGAATCCCGGAGATTCTGTTGAGATTTTTCTTGATGACGAAATGATTGTCCTGAAAAAGTATATGCCTTGTTGCGTGTTTTGCCGTGAGGTAGAAGACGTAATATTATTCAAGGGAAAGCTTGTATGCAAAAAATGTATATCTGAAATGAACGGATAAGGGTTGCATGATTTTAACCACGGCATTTAATTACATATTGCTTAAGCTATTTAAACACTACCTTTACAAGGCGTTGCACGCTAAGGGTAGTGTTTATTATTTCACTTATGTAAATAACTGCTATATATCCGTAAATACCAAACCGAGGCAGTAAAAGATACAAAAGCAATATGCTTATTACTGAATCAATTATATTATATTTCATAGATTGCAGCTGTTGATTTAAGCCTTTAAGCATACCGTCTGCAACTGCGTCAATGTACATTGTGAGTATAATTGGTGAGAGTATAAATATAAAACGCCCTGCTTCATTGTTATTATAAATTTTTAAAGCTATCGTTTTATGAAATGCAAAACAAATCATAAATATCATTATTGCAAAAGCTGTTGTTGTAAGCAACGCTTTTTTTACTATTCTTTTTATTTGGTATGTATTACCTTTTGCGGCGTATTCCGAAAGTTCGGGTATAAGGAGATTAGCGCATGAATAAAGTATGTTCATCGGAAATGTGATTACAGGCATTACCATACCCGTAATTATTCCGTAGCCTGAAAGCGATGCTTTATATGACAGTCCTGATTTTTGCAGACCTTTTGGCACGATTATCTGCTTTGCAGTGTTAAGTGTCGAGCGTATATATGTGCTTACTGCAAGGGGTAGTGAAATACTGATTATTCTTTTTATAAGACCATTTGAAGTAGTAGTGGTGTATGGTTTTCTTTGGATGATATACAGAGTAAATATAAAAATGAATGAAGAAATTTCTCCGATAACTCCGCCTATAAATATTGCTCTGCAAGCGTATGCTGTGCCATAGGGCAGCAACACCGATAACAGAATAGAAACTGAGCACATTCTTATAATAAGCTCAAATACCTGCACAACAGAAGTTTTAATAACGTGCTTTAGTGCTGTGAAGTATCCGTTTAATGCTGAAGAAAGAGAAATGAATGGCATACTGAGTGCCAGTGTTTTGATACACTCAACTGAACGTATATCGTTAAGCAATACTGTTCCTATAGCATTTGCATTAAATATTAATAAAAGCATAGAAAATATGCCAAAGCAAAAGCTGTAGCAAAGGCATAAAGACATTATTCTTTTAACTGTACTGTAGTTTTTAAGGGCATTTTCTTCTGAAACAAGCCTGGTTACAGTCAGGCTTATTCCTGAGGTTGCAAGAGTGACGGAAAATCCATAAACTGACATTATAAGATGATACAGGCCTATGCCCTCTGCACCGATTTTTTTTGCCAGCCAGACATTAAATGTTATATTTACAGTTTGAATTATAAGAGAAGCTAATGTTAGTATAAAAACGTTGATAAAAAACACATATATCTTTTTCATAGTAAAATATATGCATAAAGGGAATGTATTTATGATGAAAAAAGCGAAAGGACTGTTGTGCGCATCAACAGTCCTTAAAAATCACAAAAAATTAAGCAACCTTGTTAAGTTTGATTGAAAGCTGTGACTTCTTTCTTGCACCGGTATTCTTATGCATAATACCCTTGCTAACAGCCTGATCAAGCTTCTTAACAGCAAGCTTGTAAGCAGCAATAGCTTCGTCCTTATTACCACCCTCAGCAAGTAACTCGAATTTTTTAATATATGTTTTAAGTTCAGATTTTAACATCTGATTACGCAATGTTTTGGTTTTGATAACCTTAACTCTTTTTTTCGCTGATTTAATGTTTGGCATTGGTTTCACCTCCTATGCATTATTACACAAAATGTATTTTAACACAACAATCTTCAAAATGCAAGGCTTTTTTGAATATTTTTTTAAAAAATGCAAAAATTATTGATTAATGAGGTGAATATATGGAAAAACGAACTGACCTTGCATTAGAGGCACACGAGCTATATCAGCAAACAGAGAAAAACGAAAATGTTCCGGGTGTATGTATTAATATAGAAAAAAGCGGTGAAATAACAGTCAGCCGTGTTTGCATTACAGATGAATCAGGCTGTAAGGCTTTGGGAAAGCCTGTCGGTAATTATATAACAATCGAAATCCCCGAGCTTATTCATAAAACAGAGGAATTGTATGAAAAAACCGTTGTTGTTCTTGCCAATGAGCTTGAAAAGCTTGTTAAGATTGACAAAGATGGCCTTGTGCTTGTTGTGGGGCTTGGTAACAGAAACATAACTGCCGATGCACTTGGACCAAAGGTGGTGTCACAGCTTCTGGTAACAAGGCACTTGTTTGAGCTTATGCCTGAAGAGCTTGAGGATGGCATAAGACCTGTCTGTGCAGTATCGCCCGGGGTTCTTGGAATAACGGGTATTGAAACAGGCGAGATTTTAAAGGGTGTATCAGAAAAAGTGAATCCTGACCTTATAATTGTAATAGACGCTCTTGCATCGAGAAAGCTTGAAAGAGTAAGTACAACTATTCAGTTAAGCGACACAGGGCTTACACCCGGAAGTGGTATAGGCAACGTAAGAATGGCTATAAACGAAAAAACAATGGGCGTACCTGTGATTGCAATTGGTGTTCCGACAGTTGTTGATGCGGCAACTATGGCAAACGACACAATTGATATGGTGATAGACAGGCTTATGGAGCAGACAACAAAGGACAGTGATTTTTATGTTTTGTTAAAAAGTCTAGACAGAAATGAAAAGTACAGTCTTATTAATGAAATTTTGTCAAAGGAATATATGAATCTTGTTGTTACTCCAAAGGAGGTTGATGAGATTATAGAGGATATTTCAGAAATCATTGCAAATGGCATTAATGCAACGATGCACAGTGCAGTAAGTGTTCGGGATATTAACAGATACAAGTAATATTAAATGACCTTCAAGCATAAATTCTATTTGGGAGGTGATATGCTTGAAGGTTTTTTATAGTCATAAAAACATTGTATATAAAGCGGCTGTTGTATTGACAGTTATACTTTCGCTGTTTTTCGGACAGGCTGTCATTAACTCGTTTGGGAAATACGTGTCTGACGAAATATTTTCTATAATAATAAGATATGCAGTGCCTTTGTATGATGATGGTGCCGAAAGTATGGCAGATGTTCTTAACAGTATACTTGGGTTTGATGCAACAAATCCAAAATCCATAATTGAAAATCAACCTGTTATGGCTGAAAAAGGTGAAGATAAAACTGATGCATTGCCCGAAGTAAATGTAAAAGAACGTGCCGTTCAGGCAAGTACGTTTGCCGAGTATAACACTGCACGTGGGATTGAGCTGAAAAACAGCACCAATTATACGCCTGATATTGATAAGCTTATAAATGAAGAGCTTTCGTTTAAAATAAATAAAACTGAACCATCTGTGCTTATAGTGCATACTCATACGTCCGAAGCGTATCTACCTGTTGAAACAGAGGATTTTGTTCAGTCCGACCCTAACAGAACACAAAACCCAAAGTACAACGTTGTAAGAGTTGGTGATGAATTTAAAAAAGCACTCGAAAGCAAGGGGGTAGTTGTTATACACGACAAAACTGTTCACGATTACCCGTCATACAATGGTTCGTACATAAATACATTAAAAACAATCGAAAAGCAAATTGCTAAAAATCCGTCAATTAAAATAGTTGTAGATATTCATCGTGATGCTGTTGAGGCTGACGGGACAGTGTATAAGTTTTCTACCGAAATAGAACACAAAAAATGTGCACAGGTTATGATTGTGACAGGCAGTGATGCAAATGGTATTGAAAATCCAAACTGGCGTGAAAATTTAAAATTTGCATTAAAATTTCAACGAAGAATGAATTTATTATATCCTGGGCTTACAAGAGCAGTATCACTTGTTCGCGAAAGATATAATACGCATATAACAACAGGCTCGCTGATTCTTGAAGTCGGCACAACAGGAAACACCCTTGAAGAAGCTGTAAACGCAGCATATTACAGCGGGCTTGCACTTGGTGATATGCTTGGTTATATTTCAGAATAGCTTTAACAAAGCAATAATAATCAGTACAAGACCTGACAAAACAACGCAGGTTTTTTCGCTGATTATTTTTTTATTTATCAGTATATTGCCTGTGAATTCACCGATGTATAGCAGTAAAAACTGAAATATGCCGATAAGAACTGATATAATCAAAGCCGGAGTTTGTATAAACCCCAGACCTATTCCTGAACAAAAGGAGTCAATTGACAGAACAATACCCATATACAAGGCTTCTTTTGTCTCCAGTTTGTTTGAATTGTCAAAATCACATTTTTCCGGTTCGCGTACAATTGTAATTGTTATATCGCCAATGTTTATTATTTTATTAAAATTAGTTTTGTTCTTTCCGGTTGATGTGATTATTATCCACAAGCCTGTTAAAATAAGCATAACAGAGCCTATGTATGAACCTGTTTTTTCATTGAATACTCCTGAAACAGCCGTGCCGAAAGCGATAGCTGAATATGTTGCTGCAAAGGATAATGTGCATATAACAAGCTTTGATACAAACGGAAGTGAAATGCCACGTACTTTATAAGAAACACCTATTCCCAATGCATCAAGGCTTAATATAAACGCAAGAAATACTGACATATGCTTCACCTCACTTTTATGTTATGAGCATAAAGAGTTGTCCTGTGAATATACATATAATTAAGGAGTGTGATTCATATGATATGGCATAAAATGAGAATAAAAGAAGTGTTAAGCAGCTTGAAAACTGATGCTTCAGTAGGGCTTGATGAGGCAGAAGCGGAGCTCAGGACAAGCAGGTACGGTAAAAATTTAATTGATAAAACAAAACGAAAAAGCCTTGCTGCAAGATTTTTTGCACAGCTTAATGATTATATGATAATAATACTTGTTGCAGCCGCAATAATATCTTATATAATTTCAATTGCAGAGGGGAACCCTGATATTACAGAGACGATAATTATAATGGCAATTGTTATTCTTAATGCAATAATTGGTGTTGCTCAGGAGAACAAGGCTGAAAAAGCTATTGAAGCACTGAACAGGATGTCTGCATCTGAAACAACGGTAATAAGAAACGGAAAGCACACAAAAATACCGGCAGAGGACGTTACTGTAGGTGATATACTTGTTCTAAAAGCAGGTGACAAGATACCTGCAGATGCAAGAATTATAGCGGAAAATATGCTGAAAACTGACGAGTCTGCCTTGACGGGAGAATCAATGGCTGTGGAAAAGACAAGCAATAGGTGTGAAGGTGAAAACATAGCAGTATCTGATATGAATAATATGATATGGTCATCAACTCTTGTTGTAGCAGGAACTTGCAAAGCTGCGGTTACAGATATTGGAATGAGTACTCAGATGGGCAAAATTGCAGGTATGATAAACAACGGTGAGACGCCTAAAACACCGCTTCAGGAAAAGCTATCACACGTAGGGCGTGTGCTTGGTATTGGTGCTGTGGCAATTTGCGTGATAATATTTGTTGTGGGTGTAATTAACAATATAAATATGTTTGATATGTTTATGACAGCAGTAAGCCTTGCTGTGGCAGCAATCCCTGAGGGACTTCCGGCAATTGTTACAGTGATGCTTGCTGTTGGTGTGCGTAAAATGGCTTTAAAGAATGCAGTTGTTCGTAAGCTGCCTGCTGTTGAAACATTGGGATGTGCGGGGGTTATATGCTCTGACAAAACAGGCACGCTTACCAAAAATAAAATGACAGTGGAAAAAATCAGTGGTGACAGGGTAAATGTGCTTACTCTGGCGCTTATGTGCAGCAATAATTCTGATCCCACAGAGCTTGCGATTACTGAAGCGGGTGAAAGAGAGTTCATAAAATATGATGCAGTAAGAAAAATGTATAATTGTATAAAAGAAAAGCCCTTTAATTCAAATGATAAGTATATGATTACATTACATAGGTTTGATGGCAGATACAGGCAGGTTATAAAGGGGGCACCTGATGTTATTATAAAAAAGTGTACTATGACCTTTGAAACAAAAACAAAGGCGTTACGTGAGCTTGATGTAATGGCAGGGCATGGCTTACGCGTTATTGCTGTTGCATATTGTGATACAAACGATATGCATATTAAAAATGATGCGGCTTATAGCTATGGTGGTCTTATTGGTATCAGTGACCCATTGCGTCCTGAAGTTAAAACGGCAGTTGAAATTTGTAAAAAAGCAGGTATAAAGCCTGTAATGATAACAGGTGACCATAAAGCCACAGCTTGTGCAATAGCAAAGAATGCAGGTATAATGGCAGACGGCAGTGAGGTTTTAACAGGCGAGGAAATGAATAAACTATCTGATGCCGACCTGAAAAACAGAATTAATAATATATCAGTTTTTGCACGTGTTACGCCACAGCACAAGGTGCGCATTGTTGAAGCTTTTCAGGCAAACGGAATTGTTACTGCAATGACAGGTGACGGCGTTAACGATGCCCCTGCGTTAAAAACTGCTGATATAGGCTGTGCAATGGGAACAGGAACAGATGTTGCCAAGGGGGCGGCAGATATAATACTGGCAGATGACAATTTTGCAACAATTGTCGAAGCGGTAAAGCAAGGAAGAATTATATACTCCAATATAAAAAAGACGGTGCATTTTTTATTGTCAAGCAATATGGGTGAAATTTTTACAATTTTTGTTGCTATTCTTATGAAAATGCCGTCGCCACTTACTGCAATTCAGCTTTTATGGGTAAACCTTATAACAGATTCGCTGCCTGCAATAGCATTGGGTATGGAAAACAACGAAAAAGAGGTTATGACAGAAAAACCTGTAGACAGAAAAAAGAGTATGTTTGCAGGAGGTATGATATTTAATATTTTGCTTGAGGGAGCTATGATTGCAGGTCTGGCTTTGTTTGCATATGTATATGCACAAAGAAATTATGGTGACATTGGTATTGCAAGAACGATGGCGTTTTGCGTGCTTGCATTATCACAGCTTGTGCATTCATTTAATATGCACAGTGAAAAGCCTGTAATAACAGGAGGTTTTACACGAAACAAGCTGCTTGTATTTTCGTTTGTTTTGGGGTGTACTTTACAGCTTTTGCTTGTAACGGTAAAACCGCTTGCGGATATGTTTGGTATGTCAGTTCTTGCGGTTGGTCAGCTTAAATTGATAGGTATTCTTTCAATAGTACCAATTATAGTTATGGAATTTGTAAAACTGTTTGACATGATATTTAAGAAGTGATATACTGTGATTGTACTTGGAGGGCTGATTTTATGAGCAAAAGATTAAAAATAGTGCTGATTTCTGTTGTTGCTGTTGTGCTTGCGTTGTGTGTTGGTACGGCGGGATATATTGTTGCAGTTAATTTAAATAACGCACCTGTTTATCTTGGCAAGGAAATAACTGAGACAGATTTTAACAATCTTGAAAAATTTGTATCTGAAACAACAAGTGAATATCTTGCTGATAAGACCATATGCATCAGTTATGGTTCTAAAGAAATATCAATACCTGTAACTGATTTTGTTGCCGCAAACATTGATAATACTGTTCAGCATATTAAGCTTGATAGTGAAAATAAACGATTGTTTTCTTTAAAAAGAGCAGAGTTTACACCTGAGTTTGATATCGCTTCAGACAATGCAGGTGAAGCCTTATTTACTTTTGCACAGGCAAATGCTGATTTTTATACATATGATAATGATTACAAGTCTGTTCAGGTTGGTTTAACAAAACCCATAATGGATGTTGACTCAACGATTATTGATATTATTCTCAATATAAAAGAGCTTGATTTTTCTGACAAGGAATTTAAGCTTTCTGATACAAAGGATGTTGAATATATATATTCACTTATTAATCAAAAGCCAATTGATGCCGAGCTTAAAATGGATGGCGAAGAAATAAGCATTACAAAAGAAAAGGTTGGTTTCACCATTGATAAAAATCAGCTTATTGATGCTGTTTCTGCGGGCAAAACAAAGTTCAGCGTTGATATAACCGAGGTTATAATGCCTGAAATCACAGAAGAAATACTTATGGATAAACAGATGTTTGGTGATGTTTTGTCAAGCTGCAGCTCATACTATAATGCGAATGTGGCAGGACGTGCAAGAAACGTAGAGCTTGCTGCAAGCAAGATTAACGGTCTTGTTATGCAGCCCGGTGATGTTTTTTCTTATAATAAGGTGGTTGGGCCGAGAACCTACGAAAACGGCTTTAAGGATGCAGGCGTTTATACTGCAACAGGTCTTGAAAGCGGCGTGGGCGGAGGAATATGTCAGGTTTCGTCAACCTTATACGGTGCTCAGCTTATGGCGGATTTAAAAACTGTGTCACGTACAAATCATTCTTATACGATAGGCTATTTGCCGTCCGGGCAGGATGCAACTGTTTCTTACGGAGCGATTGATTACAAGTTTGAAAACAGCAAGCATTTTCCTATTAAGATTGAATGCGTTGCATCAGGTGGCTTACTGAGGGTTAATATACTTGGTATTAAAACCGATGATTACAAGGAAATCAAGCTTTATAATGAAATAGTAAGCACACGTGACTTTAATGTTGTTGAAAAAGAGGTGGATACACTGCAGCCGGGTGAACAGAAAATCACTCAGTCAGGTCAACGCGGTATGACCGTTAATACTTACAAAATATACTATAACAATGGAACAGAAGAAAAGCGTGAATTTGTTCATAAGAGTACATACATCCCTATGCCGCAGATTGTTGAAAAAGGAAAAGAAACAGAAGAGGAAGTCCCTGTTGATTCTGAGCCTGTTGTAGAAGAAGTGCCGGAAGATAAATATGAAGAGCCTGTAACTGAAGCCAATGGTGGCACACAGGAGGCGATGATTCCGGAAGATACAGTTGAAAATGACACGGAGGTAATAATAAATAATCAAATTATTGACGAAAATGTGGAAAATATTGTTGAAAGTGAAGAAATTATGATAAATTAAAAAAAATTTTTTCAAAATTGTTGCAAATTGTAAATATGTGTGCTAAAATTTATAATGTTTAAAAAATTTGTAGTAAGGAGTAAGTGAATATGGCATTAAAGAGCAAATACTTAAATGATGTTATGGAAACCGTTGTAAAACGTAATCCTGGCGAAAGCGAATTCCATCAGGCTGTAGTTGAGGTTTTAGAATCAATTGAGCCTGTTATTGAAAAGCATCCGGAATATGAAAAAAGCGGTTTAATTGAAAGAATAGTTGAACCTGAAAGATTAATTTATTTCAGAGTTTCCTGGGTTGATGACAATGGTAAGGTTCAGATAAACAGAGGCTTCAGAGTGCAGTTTAACAGTGCAATCGGTCCTTACAAGGGCGGTCTTCGCTTCCATCCGTCTGTTTATGCCGGTATCATTAAGTTCTTAGGCTTTGAGCAGACATTTAAAAACAGCCTTACAGGCTTGCCAATCGGTGGCGGCAAGGGTGGTTCAGACTTTGACCCCAGAGGTAAGAGTGATGCTGAAATTATGAGATTCTGTCAGGCATTTATGACTGAGCTGTACAGACACATTGGTCCTGATGTTGACGTTCCTGCAGGTGACATCGGTGTTGGCGGCAGAGAAATCGGCTACTTGTACGGTCAGTACAAGAGAATCAAGGGTTGCTGGGAGAACGGTGTTCTTACAGGTAAGGGTCTTGACTACGGCGGATCATTAATCAGACCTGAAGCTACAGGCTACGGTGCTACATATTACACTAACGAAGTGTTAAATCACTTTAACGATACATTAAAGGGCAAAACTGTTGCGATTTCAGGCTTCGGTAACGTTGCTTGGGGTGTATGTATGAAGGTTGCAGAGCTTGGCGGTAAGGTTGTTACAATTTCTGGTCCTGATGGTTATGTATATGATCCTGATGGTGTTACAACAAAAGAAAAATTTGATTATATGCTTGAAATGAGAGCTTCAGGCCGTGACCGTGCTCAGGATTATGCTGAAAAGTTTGGTTGCCAGTTCTTTGCAGGCAAAAAACCATGGGAAGTTAAGGTTGATATCTGTATGCCTTGTGCAACACAGAACGAAGTTAATATTGACGAAGCAAATAAAATTCTTGCAAACGGAACAAAGTATTACATTGAGGTTGCTAATATGCCTACAACTGCTGATGCTATGGAATTGTTAAGAGGCAAGGGCCTCGTTGTTGGTCCTTCAAAGGCTGTTAATGCCGGCGGTGTTGCAGTTTCTGCTCTTGAAATGGCTCAGAACTCAATGAGATACAGCTGGTCTGCTGAAGAAGTTGATGCAAAATTGAAGGGTATTATGTCAAATATTCATAAGGTTTCAATGGAAGCTGCTGAGGAATATGGCTTAGGCTATGACCTTGTTGCTGGTGCTAACATTGCAGGCTTTAAGAAGGTTGCAAATGCTATGATGGCTCAGGGTATCATCTGATATTGGATTTTTTCAAAACAGGAGGAAAGCAATTTCTTCCTGTTTTTTTGTGTCTTGTTTTATAAATTGTTGAATAGCTAAAGAATAGATTTAACTTAAGTTAAATCTATTCTTTAGCTATTCAACA
>JAZNGX010000058.1:0-8336 GCA_045576675.1 Clostridia bacterium
CATATCGAGAATTCGCCAGAATTCATATCGACGATTTCATCGAAGATGGAATCATTATACCACAAATACTAAGCTCTGTCGGCGTTAGCACTTGCCAATCGCTAAGTATTCGGGCATTTGTTGTACATCTGCTCTGACTTCGCAAAGCTCGTCAATCGCAGTGTACAATCATTATACCATAAATTTCTAAAAAAATCAAATTCAGGTTAAACAGCACAAAATCAGCCTTGTCAATTGACAAGGCTGATTAATTTTTACTCTTCAGTTTTTACTTCTTCTGTTTCTTCTATTACAGGCTGTTCATTTACAAAAACTGCCTCAAACTCTTTTGCATCAATTGTTTCTTTTTCAAGCAAGCTCTGTGCAACTCTTTCAAGAGCATCCATATTGTCTGTGAGCATTTTTGTACAACGATTGTATGCCTCATCAATAATACCTTTGATTTCAGCATCAATTTCAGCAGCAACGCTTTCGCTGTAATCCCTTGTTCTGCCGTAATCACGGCCGATAAACACCTCGCCGTTATCCGAACCAAAGGTCATAGAGCCAAGCTTGTCGCTCATACCATACTTAACAACCATACTTCTTGCAATAGCTGTTGCACGTTCAATATCATTTGACGCACCGGTTGAAATATCTTCCAGAACAAGCTTTTCTGCCACACGTCCGCCAAGCAGCACAACCAGATTATCAAGCATTTCCATCTTGGAACGATAGAACTTCTCGTGAGTTGGAAGATGCAATGTATAACCGCCTGCACGGCCTCTCGGTATAATTGATACTTGATGAACAGGATCCTGAGACGGCAAAAGTCTTGTTGTAACTGCGTGACCTGCCTCGTGATAAGCAGTAAGCTTTTTCTCTTTATCAGTAATTACTCTTGCTTTCTTTTCAGGGCCGGCAACAACCTTCATAAACGCATCGTCAAACTCATCTTTGCCGATAGCAGTTTTGTTGCGACGTGCAGTTAAAAGCGCAGCTTCGTTTGTTAAGTTTTCAAGGTCTGCACCTGAAAAACCTGCTGTTCCCTTTGCAACGTCCTTCAAATCAACCTCAGGGGCAATAGGCTTTTTCTTTGTGTGCACCTTTAATATTTCTTCACGTCCCTTAATATCAGGAACGTCAACTGTAACCTGTCTGTCAAATCTTCCCGGTCTTAATAACGCAGGGTCTAATATATCAGGTCTGTTTGTTGCGGCGATTACGATTACGCCCATATTGTCACCAAAGCCATCCATCTCAACAAGCAACTGATTTAATGTCTGCTCACGCTCATCGTGACCACCGCCAAGACCTGCACCTCTGTGACGGCCTACGGCATCAATCTCATCAATAAACACAATGGACGGAGCATTTTTCTTTGCCTGGTCAAACAAATCTCTTACACGTGACGCACCTACGCCGACAAACATTTCAACAAAATCAGAACCACTGATGCTGAAAAATGGAACACCGGCTTCACCGGCAACTGCCTTTGCAAGCAAGGTTTTACCTGTTCCGGGAGGGCCTACTAAAAGCACACCACGCGGAATTCTTGCACCAAGCTCAATAAACTTTTTAGGCTCTTTTAAAAATTCAACAACCTCTTCAAGCTCGGCTTTTTCTTCATCTGCACCGGCAACATCGGTAAACTTATACTTTTTGGCATCCTCATTAATCATTCTTGCCTTTGTTTTACCAAACTGCATTACCTTGCCGCCGCCACCGCCTTGTGACTGCTGTAAAAAGAACACCCAGAACACAACAAAAATAATAACTAGCACCAAAGTAGGCAGCATTGAAAGCCACCACGGTATAGTCGCAGGTGGCTGAGGATTAAACACCAGCTTGCCCGTTTCCATCTGACTGCGTATTGTGGTGCCCAAATCGTCATAAAACTGTTCAATAGGTGGAATTGTAACCTCAATTTTTGTGCCGTCCTCTAAAATCGCAACAGCACTCTGTTCAATAACGGTAAGCTTTTTCACCTCTCCGTTCTGCACAGAAGAATACAAATCGGTATATGTTTTAGGTTCTGTTGGCGGAGTGCTTGCATATAATGCAAATATAGCAAGAATCACTGCGAACAAAAGAACATAAAAACCAATACCCTTGATGTATTTATTCATCCAATATGTCCCGTCCTTCCATCAATAATTTATTTTTCGTAAACGCTTCTCTTCAATATACCAACGTATGGAAGATTGCGATAATTCTCATCATAATCAAGCCCGTATCCCACAACAAACTCATCGGGAATATCAAAACCTTTAAAATCAGCCTCAATCGGAACCTTGCGGCGAGCAGGCTTATTAAGCATTGTGACAATTTTAACATCCTTCGCCCCACGGCTTTTAAGCATAACTCGAAGCTTGGACAATGTTACACCTGTATCAATTATATCCTCTGCAATAAGTACATTTTTATTCTTTACATCTATGTCAATATCTTTTTTTACAATCAGCTCACCGCTTGAAATAGTAGATGAACCATAGCTTGACACGCAGGCAAAGTCAACCTGAACACTCATATCAAGTCTTCGCATTAAATCAACTGCAAAAACAGCTCCGCCTTTTAAAATAGTTACAACAACAACAGGCTCGCCGTTGTAATAGGCATTAATTTCGTCTGCAAGCAACCTAACTCTTTCAGCAAGCTGTGCCTCCGTAATAAGAATTTTTTCAATGTCATTATTCATAAATACTCAACAATCCTTTTTCAAGTTTTATTTTTATATTTCCCGGAATCACACATTCGCTTCCTCCTCTGTTCCTTTCAGCAACAGATATTATACTGTCAATATGAACAAGACTAACCTGCTTGTCATAATTCTTAAATATGTTATATAACAGTCTGCGTTTTGCTGACAGCTCAAGCAAATTGAATTCTCTGACATTGATTTGCAGATTATCATTATAATTCAAAACACAGTTTTTGGCAACTGTTTTAACATATTTTTCACAAACTGCATCATCCTCACGGATAATATCCATAGTACGCAGCAAGCTGTCGATACTGCATCTTTCAAGAACCGACGGCAATACATTGTGCCTTATATCATTTCTTGCATAATCATCACTTTCGTTGGTTATGTCAATAACCGGCACAAGCTTGTTTTCATTGCAAAAGCTTTCAATTTCATTGCGTGAAATTTCAATAAGCGGCCTTATTATATTGTCTCTTTTCGGTGCAATGCCCGTAAGACCATTAAGCCCGCTGCCGCGGAGCAAATGCATAAAAAAGCTTTCAACACTGTCGTTTGCGTTATGTGCAGTTGCAATTACACAATCGGGATATTCTTTTGAAACCTCGTCAAAAAAAGCATATCGGATTTCTCTGCCTGCTGTTTCAAAGGATATTCCCTTTTGTGCCGCATATCCGCTAACGTCAGCTTTTTTAAGATAAAACTTACAACCAAGCTTATCAGCCGTTTGCCTTACGAATTCCGCATCGCTGTCAGCCTCGGCACGAAAGCTGTGATTTACGTGCATAACTGCAACATCAAAGCCACGGATTGCAGACATTTCTTTAAGCACATAAAGCATACAAAGCGAATCATATCCGCCCGATACTGCCGCAAGCACTGTCTGCCCGCTTTTAATCATATTATATTTGTCAACGGTTTTTAAAACCCTTATAATAAACTTATTCATATTTACATTTCCACATGAGTGTAATCAATATCAGCAAAGCGAGTGTATTCGCCTTGCCAGCTTAGCATTACCTTACCGGTCTCACCGCTTCTGTGCTTGGCAATAATAATCTCAGCCTGACCAGGTGTTTCAGTATTCTCATTATAATACTCGTCACGGTAAAGCATCATTACAACGTCGGCATCCTGCTCGATAGCACCCGATTCTCTTAAATCTGTAAGCACGGGGCGTTTATCTGCTCTGTCCTTGCTTGCACGGCTTAGCTGTGACAGCACAAGTACAGGAATGTTAAAGTCCTTTGCAAGCATCTTTAAAGAACGTGATATTTCAGAGATTTCCTGCTGTCTGTTGTCTGTTTTGCGTGAGCCCTGCATAAGCTGAATATGGTCAATTATAATAAGGTCAAGTCCACGTTCAGCCATTAATCGTCTGCATTTTGCCCTGATATCCATAACAGTTACCGCCGCAGTATCATCAACATAAATGTTGGTTGGCGATAAAAGCTTCATTGCATTCATAAGGCGAGTCCAGTCGTCAGGCTGCAAAACACCTGTTTTTATTTTGTCACTCTCAACCATAGCTGCCGATGACCAGATTCTGTTTACAATTTCTTCGCTGCTCATTTCAAGGCTGAAAATTGCAACCTTTTTATTGCCCTTTAACGCTGCAGCTGTTGCAATGTTCAATGCAAAGCTTGTTTTTCCCATTGCAGGACGTGCCGCAATAAGCACAAAGTTTGAAGGGTTAAGACCTGAAAGCTTTTCATCAAGCATTTTAAAGCCTGTTGGCACGCCCACAATTCTGCCGGGGTTTTTGGAACGCTCTGCAAGGTTGCCAAGGCTTACTGACAAAATATCTCTTATTGACATAAACGACGATATTGTACGCTTTTGTGCAATATCAAAAATCTTTTGTTCAGACAAATCGAGAATTTTTTCTGTTTCCTCCGCACCCTCATATGCAAGCTGCGATATTTCTCCTGTAGCAGAAATAAGCCTTCTTCTTATTGCATAATCAGCAACAATCTTGCAGTAATGCTTAACATTTGCACTTGTTGACACACAGTTTGCTATATCAACAAGATAGCCTTCAGCACCGGTTTTCTCGAATGTGCCACGTTTTTTTAACTGTTCTGACACAGTAATGATATCAACGGGCAAATCAAGGTTAAACAAATCTGCTATACATTCATAATATTCCTTGTTACGCGGATCGTAAAAATCATCACCACGCACCATTTGCATACAAGCTCCGATACACTCCCTGTCCAGCAGCATTGAGCCTATTATTGACTGCTCGGCAGTTTCGTTATACGGTGTTACGTTAATTACACCTTCCATACTCTTATTCCTCTCACTGTGCAGTTACAATTACCTTAAGCTTTGCATCCACTTCAGGATGAAGCCATATTGAAATTTCTTTTTCACCAACAGTTTTTATGCCGTCATGTGCATCAAACCATCTTTTGTCAAGCTTGATGTTGTGCTGTGCAGCAAGTGCATCAGCTATATCCTTTGAAGTAACAGAGCCAAACAGCTTGCCGTTATCGCCTGCTTTTGCCTTGATTGTAACGGAAAGTCCGTTAAGTCGCTGAGACAAATCCTTGGCTGTTGAAAGTGCAACCTCTTTTTTATGTGCAACAGCCTCGTTTTTACCCTTTAATGTATTTAAGTTTGCGGCCGTCGCTTCTACTGCAACGCCCTTTGGAAACAGTGCGTTTCTTGCAAAGCCGTCTGCAACATTAACAATCTCACCTTTTTTGCCTGTTCCTTTAACATCCTTTAATAATATAACCTTCATTGTTATTCCTCCTATTCGACATTGTCTATCGCTTTTTTAAGCAAATCTTCAACCTCTGAAAGCTGCTTGCTCTGAAGCTGTGCGCCTGCAACTGTCATATGACCTCCGCCACCCAACTGCTCCATAACAAGCTGAACATTATATGCCCCAAGTGAACGGGCACTTATAAATATTTCATCATCATGCGTACATACAACAAACGATGCCTTAACCTCTGCAATATTCAAAAGCTCGTCTGCCGCCTGACTTGCAACAACCGTTGGATACTCTTCATCATCATCCCAAATGGAAATAGCAAAATACTTGCGATATATCTTAGTGTTTGCAACAATTTTTGCCTTTTTAACATAACTGTCAATATTACTCTGGAACAGCTTTTTGACTTCAACAGTGTCAACGCCTTTTCTTCTTAAAAACGCCGCTGCCTCAAAGGTTCTTACACCTGTTTTCACATTAAAATTCTTTGTATCAAGCACCATACCTGCATAAATTGCCTGAGCCTCCGCAGCTGAGAGCGGCTGTTCTTCACTCATATACTCAATTATTTCAGTCATAAGCTCACAGGTTGACGATGCATAAGGCTCGTGATACGTAAGCACACAATCCTCAATAAAATCAGTACCACGTCTGTGATGGTCAATAAGAATATGATGCCTTATCTGTTCAAACAGCTTTGGTGCTTCAATCAGTCTTTCGTTGTGAGTATCAACTATCACACAAATAGAATTCTTGTCAACAAGTGATAATGCCGTTGCCTCGTTTATAAACACATCTTCATAGCTGTCATCAGCCTTAAGGCTTTCAATAGTTTTTTCAATGCCTGACTGAACACGGTCAAGCACAATGTATGCCTGTTTGTTTCTCTGCTTTGCAAGGCTAACTACTGCCACAGCCGCACCAAAGCAGTCTGCATCGGCATTTTTGTGTCCGAAAACAAACACGTTTTCACACTGGTCTAAAAGCTCACGCAGTGCATTGGCAACAACACGTGCTCTTACACGTGTGTTTTTGCCGGAGCCTTCAGAATGACCACCAAAGAATCTGAATTGCTCAACATCCTTTATAACTGCCTGGTCACCGCCACGGCCCAACGCCATATCCATTGCGGCACCAACGTATTCCTCGCTCTGTCTTATGCCTTCGCCTATACCTACAGCGATACTTAATGTTGCGGCGATTTTGTTGCCCATATCAATTTCTTTTACTGTGTCAAGTATGCCAAACTTGCTGTCTACTACACGTTTAAGCTTTTCGTTTTCAAAATACACGTTATATCTGTCTTTTTCAAATTTCTTATATACTCCGTTAAGACTGTCAACCCACGATTCTATAACTCTGTCTATTTCTGAAACAAGAATACTTCTCTTGGTATCCGGAGTGTTTTTCAAAAGCTCGTCATAATTATCAACAAGAATGTTGCACACAACAACCTTTGAATTTATTGCATATTCGTAATTTTTAACCTCATCGGTTCTGTTAATCCAGTATAAAACAACGGAATATTCCTTTTCCTTTGGGTCGCCTGTTTCAACTATGTTACCCACTACTCTGTAAAACTCTCCGTTTTTGTTGACATCAAACAAAATATTGTCCTTGTCTTCAAGAATTTTTAAAATTTGAATTTCCCTTGCAATCTCAGATATCGGGTGTTCAATAACATCGGCACCGTAAATTGCAGAAAATTTTTCATTACACCATATTACAGTTCCCGTAAGGTCAAGCACCGTTATGGGCAAAGGGAAATTATACATATACCCCTTTGCGGAGCTGTCGATATAATTGTTGATATGCTTTAAATACTTTGAAATCTTCTGTTCTCTTGAAAGCTTGTCAAAAACAAATGCAACAATAAGACCTGCTATAATAAATAGCTCGGCAACAGCAAGATAAACATTACCGCTTATCAGTGTTATAACAGATATAACAAATATTATTACAATGTAAAACTTAATATCGAACAAAAATTTCAAACGTGATTTTTTGTCAGTTTTCATAAACCAAACACCTCTTTAAACCCACTTAGAGCTTTCAGAACGAAAATTCTTAAAAGCATCAAGCACAGCCATAAAAGCAGCAATCTGCATAATAAATCCAAAAAGTCCGCCACTGAACATAATAAAACCCGCATAGATTACAAATCTTACAACACCTATGCCAATTTTTCTTGATAAATAATAATCCATAAGGGATATTCCGCACAATACTATATAAGCCGCAAACAAAAGCTGAACATTTGCAAAAGCATTTCCAATAACGGTGTCAGAAAGTAAAAATGACATCAGAATTGAAAAGACGCAACCGAAAAGCACTGGCTTGTTAAGTGAAATTTCGTTAAACTTAGGAATAAATGATACATCCTTTTTCATAAGCCGCAATACACCCTTGATAATCATAAAAAGAATAAATATCAATAATGTATATGTTATTATCATTATCGCAGGATAAAGTATGGTATACATACTTTTCATATTCTCGATTTCACTTAAAATTGTTGCCTTGAAAACCTCAATTGATTCTCCACCTGCAAATGTGCCGACAAGCTCCTGCGGAAGCCCGCTTATTATATCCTTAAGCTGAGTAAAGGTAAGCTCTATTGCAAAGTCAATAGGGCTTATACCATACACGCTTTTTTCATATATCACTGATAATACAAATGATATAAGCCACGAAAGCGATGCAAAGCATATGCCTTTAAAAAAGCTTATTTTGTTTTTAAATGTATATATCGCAGATATCACCACACCGATAATGCCTGCAATAAAAAGAAACATACTAATCATTTTAAGCTGCCTACTTTACATATTTATCCCATTGTAAATTTCATTGTAACATAATTATATACAAAAGTCAAATATTAATAATTCCTGCAAGAGCATCCCCTGAAACGCCTCTTATTTTAACATT
>JAZNGX010000059.1:0-2173 GCA_045576675.1 Clostridia bacterium
TTTAACACTAAGTAAATATAAAATGCTTCTTACACCCTCCGTAATAAAAAGTGTTTATTAACATATTATTTATTTGGAGGGTATTTTTTTAATTAATCCCTTAAATACTGATAAAATAGAAAGAGGACTGAATTTACAGTCCTCAAAAATATTATGCGGTTATCATTGTACCAATACCTGTATCGGTGAAAATTTCAAGCAAAATGCAGTGCGGAATACGTCCGTCGATAATATGAACACGTTTTACACCTGCGTCAATAGCATCAATGCAGCTTAATGTTTTTGGAATCATACCGCCCTTAATTGTTCCGTTATCTATCATATCAAAAATCTCTTTCTGAGTTATTGAGTATATGATTTCTTCGCTGTCTTCACTTTCTTTTATTCCCGGAACGTCAGTTAAAAGCATAAGCTTTTCTGCTTTTAAGGCTGCAGCTATCTTGCCTGCAACTGTATCTGCGTTAATATTATAGCTTTCACCGTTTTTACCAACACCAATCGGTGCAACAACAGGGATAAAAGCATCGTTTGCAAGCTTTTCAAGAACCTCTGTATTGATGTTTATAATTTCGCCAACGCTGCCAACATCAATTTCTTCACCATCTGGGGTTTTTGTATATCTTTCACATTCAATAAGTCTTCCGTCTATACCTGAAATTCCAACAGCATTGCCGCCCTTTTGATTAAGGTGAGAAACAATATCCTTGTTTGTCTTTCCTATAAGAACCATCTGAGCAACTTCCATAGTTTTTTCGTCGGTATATCTTAAACCGTTAACGAATTTGCTTTCAACATTATATACCTTTAATGCTTCTGAAATATCAGGGCCACCGCCGTGTACTACAATCGGGTTAACACCTATGTATTTAAGCAATGTTATATCTTCCATAACCTTATTTTTTAGCTCTTCGCTTATCATAGCGTTGCCGCCGTATTTTATAACAACTGTTTTACCGGCAAGACGCTGAATGTACGGCAATGCCTCAATAAGTATATTGGCTTTTTTAATGTATTTTTCCATTTATAACATCTCCTTACAGATAGAATGCCGGCATATCAAGACCAGTGGCTTCATCAATGCCAAACATTATGTTCATATTCTGGATTGCCTGACCGGCAGCACCTTTGATAAGATTATCAATGCACGATACAACAATAACTCTGTTTAAACGTTTGTCAACAGTTATACCTATATCAACGAAGTTAGAGCCTGCAACGTGATTTGTTTCGGGAAGCTTGCCTGCATCATAAATTCTGATAAACTTTTCGTCTTTATAATATGATTTATAAATATCTATTATGTCTTGAGCTGTAACGTCTTTAATGAGGTTTGCATAGCAGGTTGCAAGAATGCCTCGTTTCATCGGCATAAGGTGAGGTGTGAATGATACGCAAATATCTTCACCTGCAGCTCTTGAAAGCTCCTGCTCGATTTCTGATGTATGTCTGTGAGTTGCTATTTTGTATGCCTTTATGCTTTCGGTAAGTTCACAGAACGAGTTGTCAAGAAGTGTGCTTCTGCCTGCACCTGTTGCACCTGATTTTGCATCTATTATAATATTTTTTGTGTCTATAACCTTTTCGGCAAGAAGAGGAGTAAGGCCAACAATTGAACATGTTGTGTAGCAACCGGGATTTCCGATAAGTACGGCGTTTTTGATTTCACTGCGGTGTGTTTCACAAAGTCCATAAACCGATTTTTTCAATAGCTCTGGTGAGCTGTGTGGCTGACCATACCATTTTTCATAAACAGCCGGGTCGTCATATCTGAAATCGCCGCTGAAGTCTATAACCTTAATGTTTTTTTCTACAAGCTGTGGAATTATATCCTTTGACACGCCGTGTGGCAACGCTGTGAACACAACATCGCTGTCACTGCATACCTTGTCTATATCAGCAGCCTCAAGCTCTATGTTTGTAACTCCCATAAAATTAGGGTATACATCGCTCATTTTTTGTCCTGCAAAAGAGTTTGAAGCAAGATGTGTAATTTCAACCTGCGGATGACTGCAAAGCAAGCGTACAAGCTCTGCTCCCGCATAACCTGTTGCACCCAAAACAGCAACCTTTATCATTTTATCATTTCCTCTCAAAATTAATCTATCATATATTATATATATACTTTGCAAAAAATGCAAGACTTTTTTATAAAATCGTCGTTTTTGAGTATAAA
>JAZNGX010000060.1:0-4687 GCA_045576675.1 Clostridia bacterium
GCTTGTTAAATATAGGTTCATTTACAATGAAACAAATATTTTGAGTGTTGAAATTTTTGATAATATGTTATTGGTTGATTACAATAAGTTTGAGGGATATATTAACTGTATAAGTAACTTTATTATTTTTGGTGAAACCCAAAAAGCAATTGAGCAGAATGATGTCCTGTTTGATATGCTAAAAAAAATAGATATAAACCAAACTAAAGCTGTAGTTTTTGAACTTACGGAAAAAATCAAATACGCAGTTTCAATTGCCGAACAGAGATATTCGGTCACGATAGGCAAGAAAAAGCTTTTGACAGTACAAGGAATAGTTGAGGCAAGATTTCTGAACGATATATACTTATTGATACAACAGATATTTGTGGAGTTTGAAAGTGAATTGGAACGAAGCAGAAACGCAGTCACCAATCCGCAGGCTACGGTAAACAAGATTAAGAATTATATAGACGAGAATTATACTAATAATAATCTTGGTATAGAGGCAATAGCGGCTGAATTTGGATTATCGCCCACATATATTGGAAGAATTTTCCAACGCGAGTACGGAGACAGCATTACAAACGTAATTTTGAATAATCGTATGGAACTGGCAGCAGAGCTCCTTGCAACAACCTCCGATACAGCTTCAAATATTGCTGCAAAGGTCGGATTTAACAGTAGCAGTTATATGGGAGTACAGTTTAAAAAGAAATATGGTATGTCTCCTGGCGAATATAGAAAGTTAAAAATGAAATAGCAATAAAACATCTTTGAAAAGTCCTGATATAAAGGAGTTTTTTGAAGATGTTTTATTTTTATTTTTTGTTATAAACAAAACAACAAATTTTTTACAAAATAGTCAAATTATTAAGATTGAATATGCAAAAGAACCTATGATAGGATATAAGTAGATGAATTGTAATAAAAAGAAAAAGGATGTGCAAATTAGTATGATAAAAAAATGGCTCAGCTTTGTTACAATTGTTGCGGTTTTAACCGGAATTATATTACCTGACTCTGTTTTGGCAGATTCTGTTACGAGAATTTATGTATCACAAAACGGAAATGACAATAATTCAGGAACTGTTGATGCTCCATTTAAAACAATAGAGAAAGCACAGTCAGTTGCAAGAAATATTATTGCAGATGGTATGAAAGAGAATATTGAAGTTGTAATTGGTGAAGGAACATATATTTTTGATAAAACCTGGGAGTTTGATGAACGTGATTCAGGTAACAATGGATTCTCTGTTAAATATATAGGTGAAAACTATCCGTTAATATCGGGAGGCAGAAAAATAGAAGGTTTTGAAAGCATTGGCAACGGAATGTGGAAAGCTTATGCACCTGAGTTTGATTTTATTAGAGAGCTATATGTAAATGATGTAAGAAGATACAGAGCTTCGGGAGAAAAAGAAGTTGTAGGTGTCGGTGATTATGATGACTCTAAAACAGCTAAAACAGTTGATGGCTTTTATTTTGATAAAAATGTTTTGCCGGTATATGAAAGAGCGGATGATATTACTATGCGTTCCGGAGTAGGTTGGAAAGGTCACGAATGGGGAGTTAAGAAAATATTTGCAGACCCTGAAAATGAAGACCGTACGATTGCAGTAATGGATAACTATTTTTATAGTCAGGTAACCATACCACACTGGGGCCATGCGGCACGTTATGATATAGGCTTCAGAATTGAAAATGCTTTCGAGCTTTTAGATAACCCAGGTGAGTTTTATTTTAATAAGGATACAAAAGAACTGTTTTACATTCCAAAAGACGGAGAGGATATGAATACAGCAGAGGTGTATGCTCCTGTTCTTGAAACCTTACTTAAAGTTGAGGGTAACTGTTCAGAAGGAAAATATATTGAGAACTTAAGCTTTGATGGTTTGCGTTTTGCACATACTACTTTGTATTTTCCTGAAATTATGGGTTATGCACCTGGTCAGGCAAGCACGCTTCATTTAAGCGACCGTATTCAATTAAATGGAAACGAAGGTGATGTGTATAGTGCCTTGCATTTTGCAACAGTAAGAAATTGCGGAGTTGAAAATTGTGTAATTTTTGGAGCAGGAGGCATAGGAGTAAGATCTCCTCATGGTGATGAACCAATGTGTGGTTAGTTAAAAAGGTCGCAACTGCAACGTATGGCAGAGCATGCGGCTGTTTAGACTCCAAGAGAACGAGCGAAAGTGAAGTCCGATTGGTAAGTCGAATTGTGCAGAAAGCAAAGCTTTCTGTAGTCCAACTTGAGGAGCCACAAATCCTTGGAGTTCTAATGATTCCAAGGATTTTTTTGAAATTATAACATAAAAAAATAAAGAAGAAAATATAAAATCAACTAAATAAGACGAGTATAAGAGAATTTTGATTTAAATAACTAATTGAAGCTACAAAGACTAGTTGTATTTTTCTGTTTTAATATTGTCGGCAATGGTAGATGAGCTTATTGAGTCACATAGTAGCTATCTGCATGAGTTTTATTGATGCGGAACATAAAAACACCTTTGAAACGGATAATTTCAAAGGTGTTTTTATGTTATATTATAATACGTGGTTCAAAAATTCATAACAAGAATTTTTCATAACTGCACTATTCAAGATTGGTGTATATGAAATTGTCTGATTCATCATTATATCCCATAAATGCTTTTACGGGGCAATTGCTTACAGTTGTAAGTCTGCCTGATGTAGGATGCGTATTGGGATTATATATTATCGCTGTTGGTGTAATCTCGTTACGTGTTGTTAAAAGAACAGCGTTATATCCGACTACTTCGCATTTTGTATCATAGATATTATCTGAAGAATCTATGATTGAAAAAGAGCCGTTAAGACTTAAGCCATCTACCTGTAATCCCGCCTCAACACAATCAAAAATCAACTTCACACAGCTGTTTGAAATTTGTGCAGTTATAGGGTAGGTTTTTTTGGAAACTCTATCGCATTAATAACAGGGGTTATTCCACTGTCTGACCATAAGAATGTTTTGATTTTTGCAGTGTTTGCCGGAATTGCCATAGGAATTGTTGATTCAGCAGGTGTAGTTGCTGATGTACCGATTTCTGTCTTCTTTATAGTAATAAGCTCATTATTACTTGTGTAGAAAGCAAGAATACCTAATAAAGTTTTTGCAGGTGCTGTACCGTGTAATTCAGTTGTATCTACACCCTTATATGTTGCTGTAACTGTGTCGTTTGCAACAGGTGTTTCGCTGTTTGATGCTGTTGCAAGTGACATTTCCGGACAAAATGCATTTGCATCGCGAACTGTTACATTGTCAATCATAGCTTTGAAATTTCCGCTTTTTTCAATTATATAATCTATATAATATGTATTTTTAGCTGTTTTCGCTGCAGGTGCTATGTTACCAAACAATAATACATATTCTGATAAGCTGTCAGGCTTTGCATAAACATTAACCTTATCATTGATTCTTTCAAATCTGATGTTCATCCATTCGCCTTTTAAAGCAGGATTTAATACATTAATCCATTTGCCTTCAGAAGTAAGATAATAAACAAGATTGTGTTGCAATCTTATAAATATGCGGTCAGTATCGTTATTATATTGTATACCAAGTCCGCTTCCTGATTCTATTACACTTGAAGTATCAATTTTTACTCGTGTTTCTGCAACAGATGCTGCACCATGGTGTGTATTCTGATACATTTCTATTGTTTTTGTGTCACCATTGGCGTTCATTGTAAGTATTCCATCGTTGCTTACTGATATGTTACCTGAGTGACCAACTTTATCATTATCAACAAACTTTATATTCCACTTTCCAAGCTTTAATGATTCGCTGTCCTGTGTGTATGTTGCAGCACTGTAGCTATCAAAGCCTTCGTTTAAATAAGTTTTGCCGATTCCGTTATCTGTTCCTAATGTGCCTGTGAACGGAACAGTCATTTTAAGATAATCAACTGTAAGATTTACTGTTGTTGTTGCATTCTCTACAAATAAATCAATATTATTTTTAGTAGTATTGCTCTGGAATGGTACATCTTTAAATATTTCGGTAAATTCGCTCTCACCTTCAGCTTTTCTGTAGCAAGAACCAGTACCGTTATTAGCTACAAAGCGGTAAGTGTACCATACGTCACTTGTGTGAGGCGCGTTTTTATATCCTACAAACTTGCCTGTAGAACCATTACGATGGTTGAGTTGTCCATTTACAAAGCGATAATCATTACGTGTTGTTCCATCATAAATTACTAATGCAGCATTTCCTGTCGGATTATCTCCATATGTAAGCTTCATTTTCATTTCCAGTGTGTATGTGCGTGAAGGTACAAAACCACTGTATTTTACACGATTTGGTGTTGCACTTCCCGGATACTCCAATGTCATACAATTATTTTTGGTATCAAGTTTAAAATTACCCGCATTGTTGTGTTTAACCCATCCTGCTGAAAGCATATCAGCTTCATCTTTGTAATCAAATTGCTCGTACATTGTTAATCCTGTTGTATCGTCAGCAAAAGCTGTAATTGAAAACATTGCAGCAAGAACTGACATACAAATCAAAAGAGAAACAAACTTTATCATTGTCTTTTTCATAATTTTTCTTCCTTTCGAAAATATTGTTTTGTATTAATATTATAACAAAAGAAATTGTAATTATAAATAATAAGTATTTGCCATTTACCCATATTTTTTTGTATTATAGGATAAAAATACCGGAATTTACAGGCATTTT
>JAZNGX010000061.1:0-3552 GCA_045576675.1 Clostridia bacterium
TGTAAGTTATGACGAAGCATCAGATACAGTAAATGTTACAGCAAAGAAATAATTTGAAGATGATTTATTGCACCGCTGAGTTTTGTGCCTTACAGGTACAAAACAGCGATGTGCATACCCCAACGTAACGCCTTATCTGCCCACGATAAGAAACGTTTACTTTTTAATTACTATTTGTGGGCAGAAAGGCTATGGGAATTAAAATGTCCGTTGGACTTATCGATGAATACAACCGCAGTGTTTGTGTGAAATCAGTGTATTGTTATGCGGAAATTACCGATGATTTCGGGGTATTCTCCGTAAAACAAAAATTCTGCAACGACACGGACAGCGTTATTGACGCAAGCTATGTGTTCCCGATTTCCAATTGCGAAATAATTGTGGATTTTAAGCTTTATATTGGCAACGAGGTTGTAATTTCACATCTTGTACAAAAACGTGATGAAGACTCTTTCGAAGGCTTTTCATTCAATTCAACGCCAACAGACAAAAGCAGCTTTAAGGTACACATTGGCAAAATGGCACCCGGACGCACGGTTGAAACTGAGCTTAAATACATCAAAAATATCGAAAGCTCGGTGGGGTATTGCAAAGCAGTGATACCCACTGTTATTATGCCTAATTTTACTGTTGATAAAAAGCAATACTCGTTTGACAGCTTTAGCACAGCACCGTCATACGAATTAGCCCTTGACTTCACATATCACGGAGCAGGCATTACGGATGCCGTCTGCAAAACACACAGGTTAAGAATAGACACCAACACAAGCTGTGTTAAAGCAAGCATATTGGAAAACTGTTCTTCAAACTACGATATTATAATTGAAATAAAAAAGACACCATCGGTTCGCCCGGTGGTTTACAAATACAACAACATAATATACACAAGCGTATATCCCGAAATAGACATTTACAACCGACAGGGAAAAAAATATCTGTTTATGGTAAACATAACCGATAAGCATAAGGACGAGATTAAAAACGCAATTATTGCCTGTCTCAAAGCATTGGGGGCAGATGATTTATTCAATATAATAATGCTTAGCAGGCAAAACTCTGTTTTTTCAGACAAATTCTTAAAAGCAGATGACGATGCAGTAAAAAATGCTGCACACTGGTTTGATTCTTATGAATTGGGTGACAGTGTTGAGCTTTTCTCGTCTGTTATATCGTCTTACAAAAACAACACAAATACTGTTGCAATGGTTTTTACCGATGTAAAAATGTCGCAAAATCGTGATATAATAAGCTACATTCAGAATCACAAAAGCAACACTTACTATCCATTTGAAATTGACAGCAGTGATGACAAGGGCTTTTTAAAGGCTCTTGCGGAGTCGAGCGGAGGCAAATATCATCACATTCCAGCAGAAAAGAGAGCAGATGTTGAAATAATAAATGCATTCAATATCATTGCCGCACCATATATCAGGGACACTGCGGTTTCATTTGACGATATTGTAAGCAGTGTTGCAACAACAGGGGCAAAGCGTATTCATTACGGTGATAAGGTCGGAATAATTGCCGAGGTGTACGACCATATGCCGCAAAACCTTTATATAGACGGCAAGCTTTCGGGCAAAAGCATATCATATTGTGTGCCACTTACAAACATTATTGATGGTGGCAGCTCACTGAGATATCTTTATGCAAAAACACTTATAGACAATCTGTCACAAAAAGCCGCAGACTGCTCAGGCTATAACGAAGAAAGGCTTCTTACCGAGCGTATTATTGATATTTCATCAAAATATAGCATATACAACAAGTATATGGATATGCTATTAATGAATTACAAAGGTAAATTTTATGATTGCGTAAGCATAATAAGACCTAAGGCACTGCCGTTTGACTGGTATGTTGATGCATTAAATTCAACCGGCACACGCGGCCTCCCGGATGACACTGACACAGAGTTTATAAAAATCATAAAAAAGCAAAAAGCAAACGGAAGCTTTGTTCCTTCTTTTTCAAAGAGTAAGGAAAATATTGCAATATTCACTGCAGAGGTTCTTTCAAAAATTTGCAGCGAATATCACAATCCGCAGTTGTTTTTATGGCAGCTTAGAAAATCAGTGCTTTACTTAATGGATTTTATAAACAACAACGATACTGCAAAAATTCCCGGTGAGGTTTTAAAAGGACTCAAAGACTGGTATGCAATTCTTGGAAGCAATGATGAAATTAGCCAAAAAGTGAACGCTCTTACCTATATGTATAGGTAAAATCAATAAATTTACAAAAAACACTTGTAAAATTTCCAATTTTGGTATAAAATAATAAATAGTGAAAAAAATAACAAAGATTTTAGGAGGAACTAAATATGTCAGTTAAAGTTGCTATTAATGGTTTTGGTCGTATCGGACGTCTTGCTTTCAGACAGATGTTCGGTGCAGAAGGTTACGATATCGTTGCTATCAACGACTTAACAAAGCCTTCAATGCTTGCAGACCTTTTAAAGTATGACACAGCTCAGGGTGGTTACTGCGGCAAAATCGGTGAGAATCTTCACACTGTTGAAGCTGATGATGAAGCTAACACAATCACAGTTGACGGTAAGACTCTTACAATCTACAAAGAAGCTGACGCTTCAAATCTTCCTTGGGGCGAAATCGGTGTTGACGTTGTTTTAGAGTGCACAGGTTTCTACTGCTCAAAAGACAAGAGTATGGCACACATCAATGCCGGTGCTAAGAAAGTTGTTATTTCTGCTCCTGCAGGTAACGACCTTAAGACAATCGTTTATGGTGTTAACGAAGATACACTTGCTGCTGATGATGTTATCATTTCAGCTGCTTCATGTACAACAAACTGCTTGGCTCCTATGGCTAAAGCTCTTAACGATTACGCTGCAATTCAGTCAGGTATTATGTCAACAATCCACGCTTACACAGGCGACCAGATGATTTTGGACGGTCCTCACAGAAAAGGCGATATGAGAAGAGCAAGAGCAGGTGCTGCTAACATCGTTCCTAACTCAACAGGTGCTGCTAAAGCTATCGGTCTTGTTATTCCTGAACTTAACGGCAAATTAATCGGTTCAGCTCAGAGAGTTCCGGTTCCCACAGGTTCAACAACAATTCTTACAGCTGTTGTTAAGGGTACAGACGTTACTGTTGATGGTATCAATGCTGCTATGAAAGCTGCTGCTTCAGAATCATATGGTTACAACACAGATCCTATCGTTTCTTCAGACGTTATCGGTATGAAGTACGGTTCATTGTTTGATGCAACTCAGACAATGGTATCAAAGGTTGCTGACGATTTATATGAAGTACAGGTTGTTGCTTGGTATGACAACGAAAACTCATACACAAGCCAGATGGTTCGTACAATTAAGTATTTCGCAGAAATCTAAGTTTGATTTAACTTTTAAAGCTCCAAGTAAAAATGCTTGGAGCTTTTTTGTATAGTTGTAATTTGTGGAAACATATGATATAATGAATTCAAGCAAAGCTTGAATTCAGCGATATAAATCTCTTGCGAGATTTTCGATATGTGCTGTTGCACTCGATATGCCTTGTGGCTCGATATGTTGCTGACGCAACGAGA
>JAZNGX010000062.1:0-17023 GCA_045576675.1 Clostridia bacterium
AGCTGTGGCAAGTTTTGCCACAGCTTATTTTCAGATTACAAACAAAGCAACCGTTCCTGCAAATGCAGCTATAACAGCCAATACATCCTTAAAATCAGGCTTGTTTTTTTGACAAAAATTAATTAAAGTTGTAAGAATCAATGTGCCGCCTGTTATCAAAGGATACTGTGCAGAAGCATCGACGTGAGCAAGTGCTACAAGCAACAAAAAATTCGCTACCCTATTGGTTGACCCGCTTATAACGCCAAGCAAATCAGACCCCAATGTAAACTTAACAGCGTTATGCTGTTTTCGTGAAATCGCAATATACAAAGCTCCGGAAACAACAAACGTACATAATGCAATAAGTATGGAATATCCTGCCGCACTGGTTTTATCAAACGGTGCCTCTGTAAATATTTTTGACATCACACCATTCATACCATTAAGCACAAATATACCAATATAATATATCATATTGCCCGAGCCTCTTCCCGGCTTTACTGTCAGCAAAAGTGAAACAGCAATAAATATAAAACAAACAATCTTTGCAAGGGTCATTTGCTCACCATAAAAGAATATTCCAAGGAAAAACGGAAGCATCATACCGCCCATATTAGAAAACAACGAATATACCGACAGATTTATACTTGCCAATGCTTTGAAAGCAAAAAAGCCTGCCCATATATTTATAATAGCCGTAACAAAAGCCATCAACAATGAAAAGTATGTAAATTCAATCTTAAAACCATTTATAACAAGTAAAATAGCAAGTCCTGCAAGGGAGGATACAAGTCTGAAACGAACATTAAACAATAAAGAGTTACCATATTTATTGGCATAAATATCATCAATTGCAAAATTTTCTGCAAAAATAAATACTGCTATCACAAGCATTATATAATACATAATAACCTCCAAAGAATTAGTTTCTAATTAATTATAAGTCATATGCTCATTTTGTTCAAGAACAAATATTTTATTATTATGCTATTATTTTTACAAAAACAGCTGCAGAAACATATAATTTCTGCAGCTGCTGAATACAATATTATTTATTTAAAATTTCAACATACTTGATGTATGCTTCATCCCACAAAGCAGTCTCTTTCGGAGTGTATTCCTTAATATCAAATGAATCACGAATTATAGTTCTTGCTTCTTTGATATCCTTGATATCTCCGCTTGCCATAAGCTGAACAGCGATATTACCAAGAGCAGTTGCCTCGATAGGACCTGCACTTACTACTGTATCACAGGAGTTAGCTGTAAGCTGGCAAAGTAGCGGGTCTTTTGTGCCGCCGCCCACAATGTGGATACCACCGAAATCCTTACCTGTAATCTTTTTTAGATTTAAGAATGAATGTCTGTACTTAAGAGCAAGACTCTCATAAATACATCTTACAATTTCGCCAACTGTCTGTGGAACATACTGATTTGTCATTTCGCAGAATTTCTGAATTCTTGCAGGAATGTTACCCGGTCTGCCGAACTCCTCGTAATCGGGGTCAATAAAGCACTTGAACGGTTCGCAGGCAAGAGCTGCCTTTTCAAGCTCATTAAAGCTGTAATCCTGACCCTGCTTTTTCCATGCACGGCGTGATTCCTGAATCAACCACAAGCCCATGATATTTGTTAAAAATCTGATTTTGCCGTTATAGCCGCCCTCGTTTGCATAAGATGATTCAAGCCCCTCTTTGCAGATGCAAGGCTCGCTTAATTCTGTACCGAAAAGTGACCATGTGCCACAGCTTATATAAACAAAATCATCAAGAGTTGTGGGAACAGAAACAACTGCTGAAGCAGTATCGTGCTGAGCAACAGATATAACATTTACGCTTTCAATTCCAAGCTCCTCGCACAAATCGTCAGTAACCTTACCCAAAATACTGCCTGTTTCTGCAATGTCGCAAAGCAGACTCTCAGGTATACCAACCTTTTCAAGAAGCTCCTTATCCCATGTTCTCTTATATGGGTCAAGCATCTGAGATGTAGATGCAATTGTGTACTCGCTCTTTTTAACGCCTGTTAAGAAATAGTTTAATAAGTCAGGCATAAACAAAAACTTGTCTGCACGCTTTAGCATATCACTCTTATATTTTGAAAGATAATAAAGCTGATACAATGTGTTAAAATCAAGTATCTGAATACCTGTTTTGTTATACAGGCTTTCTTTATTTATAATTTCAAAAACCTCTTCAGGCATACCTGATGTTCTTATATCACGGTAATGCACAGGGTTGCCGATTAAATCGCCGTTTTCGTCTATAAGACCAAAGTCAACACCCCAGGTATCAATACCGATTGAATCAAAGCCACCTGCAAGACGGGCGTTTACGATACCCTGCTTAATCTGGTCAAAAAGATATAGTATATCCCAGTAAAGTGTACCTCTTACGTTTACACCATTGTTTGCAAAACGATGGATTTCTTCAAGTGTAATTTTGCCGTTGTCAAGAGTTGCAATAATACCGCGTCCGCTTGATGCACCAAGGTCAAAAGCTAATACTTTTTTCATAACTTACACCGCCTTATCTTTTTAACAAAACTTCTTTTTCGTACTTGTCAGCATCCTTAATCCAGTCCATACCTGTAAGTACACCGTGTTTTTCGCAATAATAGTTCCATACAAGGTCAAGAGGCATTGCCTTAAGCTCTTCTGAAAGAGCAAGTCTTTGACCAAGCTCACCGTCTTTTTCATATGCCTTTAATGTATCAACAGGCTGTAAAAGTGCTTCCAAAACAGCCTTCTTTGTATTTCTTGCACCGATTGCCAAAGCCATAACTCTGTTGATTGATGCATCAAAATAATCTGTTGCAATATATACTTTATCAAGTGCGTTTAGTCTTACAAGCTCACGCATAATTAATCTTGTTTCATCATCAAATGCAACAACGTGGTCGCTATCCCATCTTACACCACGGCTAACATGAAGCAGGATTTTGTCAAGATACAAAAGCATAGCCGAAAGCTTATTTGAAACAAGCTCTGTTGGATGGAAATGACCTACATCAAGTGTTAATGCCAAATCGTTTCTTGACAATGCATAGCCCATATAGAATTCGTGTGAGCCAACAACATAAGACTCGCTGCCGATACCAAAAAGCTTACACTCTACTGAGCAAAGGTGATTTTTTGTGCCAACATCGGCGTTCATAACCTTATCAAGTGAGTCTTTAAGATTTTTTCTCGGACCGTATGAATCAATCGGAAATTCCTTTTCTCCGTCAGGTACCCATATATTTGTAACACAGGTCATACCTGTTCTTTCGCCAAGATATTCTGCAACCTTTCTTGAACGTATGCAATGCTCAATCCAGAAATCACGGATTTCTTTATCCTTATGGCTTAATGTAAAATTATCCGCAGCCTTTGGATGTGAAAAACATGTAGGATTAAAATCAAGACCATATTTATTGTCGCAAGCCCAGTCAGCCCAACCCTTAAAATGCTCAGGCTCAATTTCGTTTCTGTCAGCCTTACCCTCAAGGTAGCTTGCGTGAATATTAACTTTTTTAAGACCGGGTATGTATGAAAGAGCCTTATCAAGGTCAGCTCTTAATTCATCAGGATTTGTTGCTTTGCCCGGATGATTACCTGTTGTCTGGATACCACCTGTTAAGCCACCGTCCATATTTTCAAAACCGTTAACATCGTCACACTGCCAGCAGTGTACCGACACAGGCACATTATCCATTGCCTCAATAGCTTTATCAACGTCAACGCCCAATGCTGCATACTGCTCTTTTGCCAATTCGTAACCCTTTAATGTGTTCATACTACTCCTCCTGTACATTAATTATTTCTATTTTATACTCATCGATTTTTTCTTTTAGGCCGTTGTCGATTTCACAATCAGTTATAAAATAATTGATTGTATCAAAATCACACAGCTTTTCAAAACCTATTCTTCCTATTTTCGACTTATCACAAATATAATACTTTTTCGTTGCATTTGCAAGCATTTTTTTCTTAATTCCGCTTTCCTGCTCGTTGCTTTCCATAATTCCTATATTATCCATTATGCCCTTGCTCGAAAAAAACATCTTGCTCGCAAAGTAATTCTGGCTTACATTTGTTTCTGCAAAGCTACCTACAAATGACTGATTGTGGCTTAATATTCCGCCTATTGCAATTACCTTTATTCCTTCAGCACCATCAAGCTCTGCTATTACACGCAGTGAATTTGTTATAACGGTAACGTTACGCATATTCTTTATTTCCCTTGCAATATAAAAGGTAGTTGTTGATGCATCAAGAAATATTGTATCACCCTGAACAATATAATTTGCCGCAACCTTTGCAAGCCTTTGCTTTGCATCTGTATTTGTGTGCTTTCTTTCCTCAAGTGAAAGCTCATACGTGCTTTCATCAACAGGAACGGCTCCGCCGTGAGTTCGTATTAACGCTGATTGCTTTTCCAGCTTTTCAAGGTCACGCCTTACAGTTTCTTCTGTAACACCAAGCTCTACTGCAAGCTTGCTTACCCAGACTGCACCGCTGGTACTCAGCAAATCGAGGATTCGTTTTTGCCTTTCTAACGCAAACATTTAATACCTCCGACTATTTTGAAATTATTTTATAATTTTTACAAGGTTTCCGTTTTTAAGACCGGTTGAATTAGCATCATCTGTATCTATGTGCATTTCTACGTTAAAGTCATCTCTTACACGTACCTGCACCCCGTAAAACTTTGTAGGCTTTATTCCTTCAACCATTACGTCTACATAATCATTATCCTTTATTCCATGCTTTTCGGCATATTCAGGAGTTAAGTGAATATGTCTGTTGGCGATAATTACGCCTTCCTTTAAATAAACACTTCCCTTAGGGCCTACTACAACCAGCTTTTCTGAGCCCTCAACCTGACCTGACGGTCTTACAGGCGGGCTTACCTTTAATATAAATGTATCTGTTTTTGATATTTCAACCTGTGTGTTTTTTCTGACAGGCCCTAAAACTCTGACATTTTCTATTGATTTTAAAGACGGGCCGACAAGTGTAACAACCTCTTCTGCTGCATATTCACGTCCCATCAGTGTTTTCTTTTTGGTAAGCTTGTAACCCTCACCGAAAAGTGTTTCCAAATCCTGCTGTGACAAGTGAATATGACGCTGAGATACACCGATTTTTATTTCTCCGTTGGCATCGGCAATGGCTTGTCTGACAGCCGCTTCTATCATTTTTTCATCAAACCTCATAACCTTGCCTCCTATTCAATATCCAAATCAAAGAACTTGCTAAGCTCACTGTGCGGTCTTGGTATAACTGCCTTACCATATATTCCGCCTAACACCTCGCCCTTCTGGCAGCCTGCCTCTACTGCAGCTGTTACAGCAGACACATTACCCTTTACAATAAGAGTAACAAGACGACCGCCAAGGCGTTTTTCAGTATGCACAAGACGTACTTCTGCAGCCTTTAACATACTATCAAGTGCTTCAATTGATGCAACAAGTCCTGAAATTTCAACAAGTCCGAATGCACAATTGATATCCACGATTTTATCTTCGGGAAAATCCTTTGTAGTTTTAGGTAGTTTCTTATTATATTTATCCTTATTAATATCCATAAGGTATGCCATTTTTTCTGCATCATCATCGGGATGAGGGATAATGTGTGATACAATATATTTCCCCTCACTCTCAGCATAATGCTTGCCTGCCTCAACTGCGGCTTCAACAGCACCAACGTTTCCCTCTACCTTTACTACCATAACAAGAGGTGCAGGAACGTCTGTTCTTATGGGTCTGTTTCTGTCAAACGCAATAACCTTAACGTCAGCAGCCTTTGCCATAATATCTGCGGCACATACTGCTGTTGTAAAGCTATAAACCTCAATTAATCCTAAAGCTCTCATTCTAAACTCTCCTTATTATACAATATGGAATCCGTCAACAAGCACGCATCTTCTCTGGCGTGTAAATGAATGAGCAGCCGTTAAGCCCTCACCTGTAGGGCCTGCAATAGTAAAGGTTGTATAACCCTCACCACCTGCACCGATACCTGCATATGAAGGTGCATTTTTTACAAATATTGTTGTTTCAACCTCTCTTGCAAAGCGTGTTAAGTTATCAACATTTTTAGAGTGAATGTGAGCACTGTGTCTGTTGCCATGCTCAGCCTTAACTGCAAGCTCAATTGCCTCGTCAATGTTTTTAACTCTTACTATACCCAAAATAGGCATCATAAGCTCAACCTGAACAAACGGATGGCTGTTTTCAACCTCGCAGATTATAAGTCTGGGGTCTGCATTGATACCAAGCTCTTTTAAGAACAGGCCTGCATCCTTACCAACCCATTTTTTGTTTATGTCATACTTGCCATTCTTTTCAACTGTGGCAAGCTTTAAAAGTCTGTCAACATCGTTGCCCTTTAAAAGATATGCACCGTTTTTAACCATGCTGTCAATAAGTTTGTCAGCAACGCTGTTTACAACAAAGCATTCTTTTTCTGCAATACAGGGAAGGTTGTTGTCAAAGCTTGAACCGCTTACAATATCAGCACCTGCTTTTTCAACATCTGCAGTTTCATCAACGATAACAGGGGGATTACCTGCACCTGCACCAATTGCCTTTTTGCCTGATGACAAAAGCATTTTTACAACGCCCGGGCCACCTGTTGCAACCAAAAGCTTAACAAGAGGTGACTTAACCATTTCATCAGATGTCTGCATGGTGGGATTATACACTGAAACAACTAAGTTTTCAGGGCCTCCTGCTTCCATAATAGCTCTGTTAACAAGGTCAACAGCATAGTTTGAAGTTTTCTTTGCATTCGGGTGGGGGTTGAACACAACACCGTTGCCGCCTGCAATCATACCCATTGAGTTACAGATAACTGTTTCACTGGGGTTTGTTGAAGGTGTAATACTTCCGATAATACCATAAGGTCCCATTTCTATTAAAGTCATACCTGCATCGCCTGTTATAACCTTTGCAGACAAATCCTCAGTACCGGGAGTTTTATTAGCAACAAGCTGATGCTTTATAATTTTGTCTGAAACTCTGCCCATACCTGTTTCTGCAACACCAAGCTTTGCCATTTCTTCTGCTTCGTTTAATGTAAACTCGCGTATTTTGGCAATCATTTTTTCACGCTGTTCAACCGAATAGCCTTTGAAAATTTCGCGTGCCTTTGAAACAGCCTCCAATGCTTCTGTCATAGTAACAAAAACACCCTTTAGCTGTCTTTCTGGAATATTGGGTTTAATGTTTTTAATAACACTTTCTACAATTTCGCTTATGTATTTTTCGTCTACCATAATGTATACACCTCATTCTATAATATAACTTTCCAAAGCTTCATATCGGGATTTGGAGTAATCGAGCTGTCAAGATACATTCCTGTTTCTTCAAGCTCTTTTCTGGCTTTTTCAATTGCGGCAGAAACTGCAGCAACCTCACCAGTTAAAAACATATATGATTTTCCGCACATTCCTCTTGCAATTCGCAACTCAATCAAGTCAACCATTGAAGTTTTTGCAGCTACATCAGCAGCAACTATAATAGACGCTGCCGAATATGTTTCAGCCACACCCAATGCACGGGGATTTTCAACCTCAGTAGCACCATATATAGCAGGGAATATTGACTCGTGAGGATTTCCAAGAACAAAGCTGTCAATAAGCTTTGCACCAAACTGTGTTCTTGATGCCTCAACTGCTGCATTTACTGCACTTAATTCTCCGCTTATGATTGCTATGTATTTGCCTGGACAAACTACCTGGGCTTCGATAACCTCTACCTCCGAGGTTTTAAGCATTAAGTCCACGGCCTGAACACCGGTTGAAACCGTTGTATATTCTACCATTCCTATTGATTTGCCCATTATCAGTTAGTCCTTTCTATTAATATATATCCGTTTGCAACTTCTTCAACAACACCGTTTATAGACGAATGAACATCTGCACCAAGCTTATCGCTTACCGTTGCAATCATCTGTCCGCACTCCACCTTATCTCCTGGTTTCACAACTGCAACAGCCGGAGCACCGATGTGCTGACTAAGCATTATTTTCACATTTTTGGGTTGTACAACCTCCTCCATAATCGGAGCAGATACGTTGTACTTTTGAAGTCCCAGCCTTGTAATAAGGCGTTTCATTGGAACCTTTCTGTACTCTCTTGCAGAACTTACACCATTAAATTCAGGCTCTTTTTCCGGTTTAAAGCCGTTGCTTTTAAGCCCCGTTTTGCATTCATCAATAAGTGAACGCGGTGATAATAGCTGTCCGCAGGAATACATTTCACAAAGACCACACGATGAGCAGTACAGTGTGTTTACAAATGCGTTTATATCCTTGGTATCATCATTTGCAGCAGCACGCATAAACTGATGCGGTTCAATCGGATGACCAAGTAAGTGTCTGGGGCATAAATCTGTGCACATTCTGCACTGGCAGCACGTACCCTTTGCCCTTGTTAATGCAATTTTTGAATTTGTAAGTCGTTTTGAAATTACTGCATGGTCTTTTGGCACAACAAGTATTGCATTTGTTGTTTTTGTAACAACGTCATTCGGGTTTGCAAGCTTACCTGTCATTACACCACCATTTAAATATGCAGCGTCTTC
The DNA here is from genome assembly GCA_045576675.1 of Clostridia bacterium. GTDB lineage: Bacteria > Bacillota > Clostridia > Monoglobales > Firm-18 > JAZNGX01. The sequence goes on from JAZNGX010000062.1 coordinate 8,554, forward strand.
AATTGTTTCGCCGCCTGCCAATTTTATAAGCTCCGAAAACCGCGTTCCTACAGGTACAACAAAGGTCTGCGGATTTTCAACTTCTCCTGCAACCGTTACATACTTTGTTGTGACAGGCTTTCCGGATTTCAACGCGTAATATGTATTAAGCATAGTTTCAACGTTGTAAACAATTACACCAACAGAAATTGGAATTTTACCCGGCGGAACTACACGCCCTGTCGCCTCGTAGGTTGTTATTACCTCGTCACCGGCAGGATAAATTTCAGGCAACTTCTTTATAGTGAAATTTTTGTATTTGCCAATATATTCATCAAGTGCAAGCAAAGTATTTTTATACGAGCCTTTCACAGCAACAATAACCTCTTTTGCACCAATAGCCTTTGAAATTTCATCAAGGGCAAACAAAATTTCTTTTGCATAGCTTGCAAGCACCTGTCTGTGCACCTTAAAAAGCGGCTCACATTCAGCACAGTTCAAAATAAGCGTATCAGCCTTTTTGTCAAGCTTAGCATATGACGGAAATCCTGCACCACCGGCACCGACTACTCCGTTTTTTTTCATTATTTCTGCCAATGATGACAATTCCATAGTATTTCTTCCCTCCAAGGAACTATTCTTCGTCTACAATACCTACTATTGCTGCATCTATTGGAGCATCCTTCATATCGCATCCTATTCTTGCAGCACTTCCTGTTGCAACAAGTACCGTTTCACCTATTCCTGCACCAACGTTGTCAATTGCAACAACAGGAGCAATACCTTTTTGCAACGGCTCAACAATCAAAAACTTGTTTCCAAGAAGATTTTCATTTTTTCTTGTAGAAACAATACTTCCTGTAACCTTACCGATTATCATGGATATACCTCCTTTTTGTTTTTGCTCCGCCGACCAAAGGGTCGGCGGTTACAAAACAATTTACCCAAATTATTTAATTGTAGGTATAATTTTCTCAACATCTGTGTGAGGTCTGGGTATAACGTGAGTAGCGATGATTTCACCAAGTCTTGTAGCTGATGAGCTACCAGCTTCAACAGCAGCTTTAACAGCACCAACATCGCCACGTACCATAACGCTTACCAAGCCTGAACCGATTTTTTCTGTGCCAACCAATTCAACGTTTGCAGCTTTAAGCATAGCGTCGGCAGCTTCGATTGCTGCAACCAAGCCTCTTGTTTCAATCATTCCCAAAGCTTCTTTCTGTGTCATTTTTACTTCCTCCTTAATTATTTCTTTTTTTGTTGTATTTTTAGTTTCTGCTTTGACTTCTTTTACGTCGCCTGCGGCAACTTTAGCTATTTTCTTTTCAGCCATTTTAACTCACCCTTAATTAAAACTTAGGTAGAATTTTTTCTACATCACCATGAGGTCTTGGGATTACGTGTGAAGCAACAAGCTCACCAAGTCTTGAAGCTGATGTAGCGCCAACTTCAACAGCAGCCTTAACTGCGCCAACGTCACCGCGAACCATAACGCTTACCAAACCTGACCCGATTTTTTCTGTTCCGATTAAAGATACCTCTGCAGCTTTAACCATTGCGTCAGCAGCCTCTATTGCAGCTACCAAACCTCTTGTTTCAATCATTCCTAATGCTTCCTGTGCCATTTTTATTTTCCTCCTTAAATTTTTTACTTAATTAATTTATAATAGCAATTTTCAGACCTTCCATTTTAATGTTAGTCTGATATGCCTGGTCAATTTCTTCAAGCTTATATTTATGTGTGATAAGCTTTTCTAATGGTAAGCCGATGCCTTTAGCACGCTTTAAGAAATCAAATGTTGTTGCATAATCTCTTAATGTGTAAACCCATGAGCCAACCAATGTAATTTCCTTTGAGCATAAGTCAAAGTGCGGATTAATTGTAGCGTCACCGCCGTTTATAAAGAAGCCAAGCTCGCAAAGTCCGCCGCCGCTTCTTATAAATTTATAAATATTGCTGTGTGCAACAGGTGAACCTGTACACTGGAATGCAAAGTCAGCAAGGTATCCGCCGAATGCATCCTTAACACCTTGAGCAAGAGCGTCAATACCATTGTAATTTTTAAAGTTAACAGACTTGTCTGCACCCATTTCCTTTGCAAATGCAAGACGTTTTTCCTCACCATCAATTGCAACAATATTTTCGATACCCATAGTTCTTAATACTGCGATGCAGATAAGACCGATAGGTCCGCAGCCCTGAACTGCTACTCTTGAGTTAAATCTCAATATGCCTGTTGTTTTAGCTCTTTCAACAGCGTGAATTAAAACTGCACAAGGCTCAATTAAAATTCTCATATCAAGGCTTAAATCACTTACATTAAATACAGTTGAGCCTTTGCGGATTATCATATAATCAGCAAACCATCCGTTTAAGTGAATTTCATCATCAGGGATAAGACCGTAAACATCAGCTGAACCAACGTTCTGCTTGTTCATATCAAACATTGTAATATCCGGGTCGTCACCGAAAATCATACATGTTACAACCTTGTCGCCAAGATTAAGCGGCTTTCCTGCACTGTCCTTTTTAACATTTTTACCCATCTTTACGATTTCGCCTGTACCCTCGTGTCCTAAAACAACAGGGATAAGGCCAAACGGGTCACGCTTGTATTCATGAGCGTCTGTTCCGCAGATTCCGCATCCTTCTACTTTAACAAGGATATCATCGTCACCGATTTCAGGAATCGGGAATTCTTTGATTTCAACCTTTTCAATACCTGTAAGAACTGCTGCACGGCTGGTCTTAGGAATTTCGCCAACTGATGCCTTAGGTGCAGATGTACCGTTCATACCTGCAAGAACCTGTTGAACAATCTGTTCTATCTGTTCCTGATTCATTATATATTACTCCTTTCAACTAACTTTTCAAAAATCGTCGCTCCATATTCCGAAAGCATAGTGTCCTGTTCCTCCGTACCACCGCTGACACCAAGACCGCCAACGATAACTCCGTTATACTTAAGCGGGTCTCCACCGCCGAAAATAACAATTCTGCCGTTATTGGTGAACTGAATTCCGTACAGCGACTGGTTTGGTTGTGCCAAAGGCTTCAGCGTAATGGTCGGCATCTTCAGTGCAACAACTGTAAATGCTTTGTTTACTGCAACGTCATAGCTTGCTATGTAAGCATTATCCATACACTCAACGGCAACAACGTTACCCGCTTCGTTTGAAACTGCCACAACAGCATTAACGCCTATTTCTGCAGCCTTTTTCTCAACCTCACATATAAGCTCTCTGGCAAGAGAAAGAGTCATTTTTGTTTTCGAAATCTGTTCAATTACGTTTTTTACAACCTGAGATAATTCTTCGTTTTTCAACGACATCACCTCATTATTTATTTAACTGCTCCAAAACCTTTTTGGTAATTGCAGATACCAAATCAGCATCGGGGCTTACTTCAGCTTTCTTACCATGGCTGTGACAGTTTCCGCCGCAGCTGTGGCAGCTTGCCTTGCCGTCTTTAGCATTGGGGCAAACGTCTGCAGGATGCTTACCCTTCATACCAAACTGTCTTCTGATTTCATAAAGCTTTTCAACCTGATCCTTTGAGAACTCCTTAGGTCCGCCTAAAAGTCTTGACTTGAATAACAATTCAGCATAGAACTCTACTGATTCCATCTTGTGGTATGCAGCAAGAAGTGAATCTGAATATGTAAGAGCACCGTGGCTTTCAAGCAACACTGCATCGTAATACTGCAAATACTTTTCAACAGCGTCAGGAATTTCATTTGTTGAAGGTGTGCCGTACTCAGCAATCGGAACGCAGCCAAGAGCAATTACAGCTTCAGGCATAATAGGCTGTGTTAACGGAATACCTGCGATAGCAAAGCTTGTTGCATATGTGGGATGAGCGTGAACAACAGCGTTAACATCAGGTCTGTGCTGATAAACTCTTAAATGCATTTTGATTTCTGAAGATGGCTTAAAGCCCGGGTTTGCATGAAGGATTTTACCGTCTTTGTCAATTTTACAAATGTAATCAGGAGTCATAAAGCCCTTACTTACAAGTGTAGGTGTGCAAAGGAATTCATTGTCGTTTAGCTTAACAGAAATGTTACCATCGTTTGCAGCAACCATATTTCTGTTGTAAATTCTTTTGCCGATTTCACAAATTTGTTTCTTGATTTCATACTCTGAAGTCATTTTTTCATTTCTCCTTTATTTGAATTTTTGTGTTTTTCTTTTAATGTCTTTATTTTAACATACTAATGTATGTATGTCAATGAATTTATGTGGTTTTTTCTTTGTTTTTGTTGTTTTTTGAAAGATTAGTCCCATTCAAGATGTTTTTTTAGCTCCGCAATGCCCTCTCCGGTAACCGAATCAACCTTAAAAACCTTTTTGCAGCCTGCAAGCTTAAGCCAATTTTCAGCTCGCTTTACGTTTGCATTTTTATCATTTATCTTGGTTACTATTCCAACAACCTCTCTGTTGCACATACAGGTTATACACGGACTGTACAACGAATATGGTTCATCTGCTGCCAGCAGCAAGCCAACAACATCAGCCTCATACGCATAAAGTGCAAGTGCTGTACCAAGTTGCTTGGTTTGTATGTACTCTCCCGGAGTATCTATTATTACATCGTTGTAATTTACATACTGGGTTTTTTCATAATGGATATTTCCGCCTTTAAGTGCCTGAGTAAGAGTAGTTTTGCCTGCCTCACTCCTGCCTGTGAACATTATCTTTTTCATTATGTTTTTGTTATCGGGCAAACTGTAAACCCAAGCGTTTCTTCGCAGTATTCACACACAGCCATCACTGCCGACTGCACCTGCGAAACAGTTCCCGTCATAATCAGTGTACCGCTGAAGCGGTCAACAAAGCCTATTTCCGCACCGCTTGCCTTTATTGCAATATCACCTGCAATGATAGCCGTTTCTGCAGGACTTACGGTTATAATACCTATTGCCGTCCTTGCATAATCAACAGCAGGGTCAAGCCCTAATTTCTGATATAAAACGTCATCGGGATTCGCAATAATATGTGCAAGAGTAATCTGTTTTCCCGGAACAAGCTCCTGAACTATTCGCATTTTATCATTCAGAAAATCCATATTACCCTCCTATCTGGCATTTAAGGCCAAGTTCCTCAACCACCGTCTTTAATTCTTGCACATGTTCATCAGACGGGGTTTCAATATGCTCCATTGTATATGCTCTGCCAAGACCCTTATATTTATCGCTGCCAAACCTGTGATATGGCAGAAGATGCATTTCGCCAACTCTATCAAGAGTTTTTGCAAAGCGTGCTATATCAGTAATTTCCTCAACAGTGTCATTGAAGGTCGGCACAACAGGCACACGCACAATTAACTTATTTACAGCTTTTGCAATCTTAGGAGCATTTTCAAGTATCAGCTCGTTAGGTTGAGTGGTAAACTCCTTATGCTTTGCACTGTCTATATGCTTTATATCCATAAGATATGTATCTATGTAAGGCAGACATTTTTCAAGCTGTGAGAAGGGAGCAAAACCCGTTGATTCAACCGCAGTGTTTATACCCTCCTCCTTGCATCCGCGAAGAATTGCCGCAGAAAAATCCGCCTGACAAAGCATTTCTCCGCCCGACAGCGTCACACCGCCGCCCGAGCGTCTGTAGTAAATTCTGTCCTGCAGGATTTTTTCAAGCACTTCCTCTGCAGTAACATCCTCACCGACAGTTTTGACCGTACCGCCTACGGTCATCTGTTGTATTTCGTGCGACTGGGATTCAGGATTGCAACACCATCTGCATCTTAAGGCACAGCCCTTCAAGAAAATGATTGTCCTTATTCCCGGTCCGTCATGGACAGAAAAACGTTGAATATTAAATATTCTGCCCTTTGTGCTTAAGTAGTTAATCATCAGAACCCTCCTTGCTCAGTTCTGTTGATAATATCATCCTGCAATGATTTTGAAAGTGTTGTAAACATCGCACTGTAGCCCGCAACACGAACAACAAGGTTTCTGTACTTATCAGGATTTTTCTGTGCATCTATAAGTGTTTCCCGGCTTACTACGTTAAACTGAACGTGGCTGCCCTTCTGGTCAAAGTAGCCTCTTACCAGTGAAACAAAGCTTTCAAGTCCGGCTCTGCCTTTAAGTGCTGACGGATGGAACTTCATATTATACAAAGTACCATTTGATGCAATAAAGTGGTCTAAGCGTGAAACCGAGTTAGCAGATGCCGTAGGGCCATTTACATCCTTACCTGCCGACGGAGATACACCGTCTGCAACAGGAGTTCCCGCAAGTCTGCCATCAGGTGTTGCACCTGTTTGTGCGCCAAGCGGAACATTTGCAGATACAGGGTACAAGCCTGCCTGATATACACCGCCACGCGGATTTGTATATTTTTCAAGCGGTCGTGTGTATGTATAAGCAACATCACGTGCAAATGCATCAACCTCAGGAATGTCATTGCCGAACTTCGGTATCTCATTTATCATTTTTAACAGCTCGGCATACTTCCCGTCGGTGCCGCCTTTTACTTTAGAATAAACATCGGCAATCTGTTCTTTTGTAACATCAACACCCTTTGCTGCAAGTGTTGAAACTATGCCAACGGTTATATCCTTTGCATCCTTGTCGCTTACGCCTGCGCCGTAGTTATTATCAAGTGCCTCTTTATAATGAGCCATTGAAACCTTCTTTTCATCAAACACAAGCTTTTTGATTGCATACAGCGAATCCGCCATATTTGCAACACCAAAGCCCTGCGGACCTGTGAAGTTATAAACCGCACCGCCCTCCTGTACCGACTTACCTCTGCCGATACAATCCTCAACCATTCCTGAAAGGAAAGGAAGCGGGCACCTTGTCATATGTGCAACGTCTACAGCGTTGTCAGCATTTACAAGTAAATCTATCATATAATTCATCTGCGCTTTGTAAGCGTCATAAAATTCATCAAAGCTTGTCATAGTTGTAACATCGGGGGTTTTAACGCCAATCTGCTCACCCTTGTCCACACCCTGTGAGAACACAAGCTCCACAGGACGGCACATATTAAAGAATGCCGCATCGTGCCAGCCATCTGTTTTACCTGCTTTTTGCGGCTCAACACAACCGATGATGTTATACTGTCTTGCATCCTGAAGTGTAAGACCTCTGCTTACAAGTGCAGGAACAATAACCTCGTCATTGTAATATGCGGGAAGACCGATACCTGTTCTTGTAAGCTCTGCAGCTCTTATTAAAAACTCGTGAGGAGTTTTGTTCCATACACGAACAGAGAACGATGGTTGCGGAAGCAATACGTGCATTGATGCATTTATACACATATATGACAAATCATTTGTAGCATCCTCGCCGTTAGCATCCTGACCGCCGGCAATAAGATTCTGGAACATACTATATCCGGCAAAGCCTTCTGCCGAAGCCGCATCACGGATTTTATTAAGACTGTTAAGCTTAACCCATACGCAGTCGATAAGCTCCTGTGCCTCTTCTCTTGTTATAACACCCTTATCAAGATCAGCCTTGTAATAAGGATACATATACTGGTCAAAGCGTCCGGGTGAAATTGAATGTCCGTTAGACTCAGTCTGTATTAGCATCTGTACAAACCAGAAAGACTGACAAGCTTCGTAAAAGCTTGTTGCACCCTTTTTAGGAACCTTCTTACATATTTCAGAAATAGTGTAAAGCTCTTTCTTTCTATCAGAATCATAGCATTTTTCTGCCATATCACGTGCAAGCTCAGAATAACGCAACGCATAATCAGATGCCGCCTTTGCAGAAACAATAACTGCCTTTAAAAACGCACTCTTTGTTACATAATCAGCATCAGACACCGTGCATTTTGCAAGCTCCTTTGCAGCCTTTTCTGCTATGCCGTCAAAGCCGATTGCCAGTACCTCATCATAAGCAACGGTAACGTGGCCTACGCCGTTATAATAATAGTTGCCTACTGTGAAGATGTTATGCTCAATAGCTTTTTTTGTTTCCTCCGTCATATAAGAGGTTGCAAGCTCACTTGTTGTTTTGCCTTCCCAGTATTTGAAAGCTTCTGCAAGCTCTTTTTTCGTTTCATCAGAAATATAGAACTGGTCGGCACTTCTGGTTGCCATAGTGTCAAATTCATCTATAATCCACTGGAACGAAAACTCAGGGAATATCTGACAGCTTCTTTGTTTTGTTGTTGGTGTACCTACAATAAGCTCTTCATCAAAAATAGCAATAGGCAGGTTTTCAAGGATATGCTTAAAAGCAAGCGCTCTTCTTGTAATCATAGGCAGATTTTCTGTCTGCTTGTAGCTTTCTGTCAAAAGCACTGCTCTTGCAGACTCAACCTCTGGCTTGTTTTTAAACAAATTGTCAATAAGAACCTGAATTCTGTCGCTTTTTTCAATCATTTTTGTGTAAACCGAATTCATTTTGTAACCCCCTGACTAATATTGAAATTCCCGATTTTGTGGGAAATTTTACGTATTTTTTCTTTTTATACACTATAATTATATTACAATCAAAAGCAAAAGTCAATAGAAACACAG
>JAZNGX010000063.1:0-10772 GCA_045576675.1 Clostridia bacterium
ATATTGCTACGCAGTTATATTCTGCTTACGCCGAGTGATATTGTGCTTTGCACAGTTTAAAGGTAAATATAATATCACTGAAACCAAAGTTTTCAATACCACTTTTGATTTATCAAAAATACCACTCCATCGAAGAAGGAATATCACTAAAATATTTGCATCTATATTGTTCTGCTTTTCCAAAGTCTGAATGACACCGAAGGTGTTGTTCAGTGTTTTTCTTTGGTGTCTTTAGTTTTGGAAAATAACCCCCCGGTTATACCGGGGGATAATAAAAATGCTTCAGCAAAAGAAAAACCTCTATGATATAATAGTAAATGGTTTGGCGACCGCATTACTAAAAAATCATGGAGGTTTTTAACAATGGTAGAGAAAAATGAAATTAAAAGCACAGCACATTCAAAATACAGATGTCAGTATCATATAGTTTTTGCACCAAAGTTTAGGCGAAAAGAAATATATGGGCAACTAAAGAAGATATTGGTGGAATATTGAGAAAACTCTGCGACCAAAAAGGTGTAGAAATAATAGAAGCAGAGGCATGTGCTGACACTTTAAATCATCAGTCTTGATTTTATGGTTTTTATATAGCTTGTGGGCGATTGGTTTTCATACTGCTTAAAGATTTTGCTGAAATAGTGTACAGATGAAAAACCTACCATAAACGAAATTTCCGTAAGATTGTAACTTCCGCTTCGCATAAGCTTTTTTGCTTCTTTGATTTTCAATTTGTTTATATAAGAAATTACTGTTTCACCATATACGGAGCGGAATTTGTTGCATAATGTTGTTGTGTTTGTACCAAACAAAAAGCAGATTTCAGACAAACGTATTTTCTCTTTGAAGTTTTCATTTAAGTATCTGCATATTTCCTGAATCTTATCGTCTGAAACATCGTTTGTTTCGTTAATCTGGATGTTTATTTTGCTGCGGATGAGTTCTATCAAAAGATTTTCAAGCTTTATTTTAATCAATTGGTCTGCACCAAACGGTATATCTTTTCTTTTTTTCATATCCTTTTGCCCCGGAATGTCGTAAGGCGGCTCGAAAACGTTTCTGCCCTCTTTTATGATTTCTGCAAGTAATTTTTTTTGTGCTTCATTAAGAGTAACAATATCGTTTGCAAACATATCAAGCTCCTTTGAGTTGCATTCAAAGCCTATTATGATTACATTTGAAGCCTCGTTTTGTGGACAGTACAACGAATGTGCTTCATTGCTTTTGTGTATTATCAGTTGATTTTCCTTTATTTCCCCTGCATAATTATCAGCTTCAACTGTTATAAAACCACTGTCTACATATAAAAGCTCGCGGAAAGGATGACTGTCTTTAGATGTGTGGAATTGATTAACAAACTCAAAATAATGCAAATTTGCTATTTTTGTAACGGCTATAACATTTATGAATCGTTTTAATTTATATTCCAAAAATCTCACCTCTTAACATATTTTATCATTATATACCAATATGTCAATAGTTTATATTAAATTAAATTTATTTAAAATAATGCAAAAACTATTGAAGATTTTCTAAATACAAATTTCTTGATTTGATATATACTGAAATAAACAATACTAATCTAAGGAGATGTTTTTATATGTCAAGAATTTGTATACCTGATTACGAATACAAAGAAAGAATTGCAAAAGCTGCTAAATTGGTGGCTGCAAAAGGTCTGGATGTAATGGTTGTTTCATCAACTGAATCAGACTATGCTAATGCAAGATATTTCAGTGGCTTCTGGCCGTTGTTTGAACGTGCAGGCGTTGCAATTGCTGCAAATGGTGATGCTGCGTTGATGGTTGGCCCCGAATGCATTATATTTGCTCAGGACGTTGCTAAGATGGATAAAATCTTCTGTCTGAGAGAGTTCAGAGAGTCTGCTGACCCGTCATATCCTGAGCTTAAAGCAAATACATTTGAAGATGTTTTCAAAGCTATTGGCGTAACAGGCAAAAACATTAAAATAGGTCTTGGCAGCTATGTTGAATGTACATTACCCATTTATGAGGGATTAAAAGAAAGCTATCCAAACGCTGAAATTGTTAAATGCAACGATATTATGGTAGAACTTCGCAAAATCAAGAGTAAGAACGAGCTTGCTTGTATTCAGGAAGGCTTCAGAATTGTTGATTTAGCTACTGATGAAGTTATCCGTAACTTAAAGCCGGGCGTAACAGAGCTGCAGATGGTTGGTATTGCTCAGCGTGTTATTTATGAAGAAGGTGCAGAGTATGAAGGTCTTCCGATGTATGTGTTCAGTGAGAAATCAACAAGCCATGCTATAAGCCGTTCAGGCTACAGAACAATCAACAAGGGCGATATTGTTCAGCTTAACCTTTCTGCTAAAATTGACGGTTACTCACCTGCTATCGGTCTGCCTGTTGTTATGGGTAAGCTTGAGGGTGAAAGACGCAGAGTTGTTGAGTTCTGTAAGCAGGCGCACGACTGGACAGTTGACCAGTTAAAAGCGGGCGTTATAGCAAGCGACATCGCAAAGGATTTTTACAAGATGTATGTTGATAACGGCTTTAAAGATAATTTTGTATATGGCCCATGTCACGGAACAGGTATGATTGAAGTTGAAGCACCGTGGATGGAAACAATAAGCGATTATGCTCTTGAAGAAAATATGACATTCCAGGTAGATACATTCATTTCAGGCGACGGCTTTGGTGTGCGTTGGGAAAAGGGTATCGCTATTACAAAAGATGGCTGCCATTCAATGACAGACTATCTGAAGAAAGGAATTATAGAGCTTGATGTGTGATAAAATAGGAAAAAAGGTATGGATTATTCCCGATTGCGAGCTTCCGCCTGCAGGAGAGGGAGTAGCTAAAGGGCACGAATCTGTTATTATAGTTAACGACAGCGATGTTGACGCTGAAATCGCCGTAAAACTGTTTTTTACGGATAAGGATGCATATGAGAATATCAAATGGACGGTTAAAGCAGGAAGAGTACGTTGCTTCCGAACAAACAATATTGAGGATATGTGTGGCTTTGAGGTTCCGCTTGCAACTCAATATGCAATGAAATTAACATCCAACTGCGAAATAGTTGTGCAGTATGGCAGACTTGATAATACACAGCCAAATCTTGCGTTTTATACAACGCTTGCATATACTGAGTGAGGTGTAAACTATGGAATATAATATGAGTTTTCCAAGGGAGCTTGATAACGTAAAGAAAAACAGAATACCAACAGTTATGTGTGGTGGCACTGTTGAGTATCATGGGCCTCACTGTGCTTATGGCTGTGATACTTTAATAGCAGAGGGGTTAATAAAAAAGCTTGCCGAAAAGAAGGAAATTATGATTGCACCCACAATCTATTACAGCCCTTCAAGCTACGCGGTAGCCGATGAAACAAGCGGCACAGTTCATATAGAGGAGGACGTTTTTGAAGCATATCTGTTTCAGATTTTTATGAATATGCTTGATGCGGGCTTACGCAATATTTATGTGGTTATTCATCATCAGTTTGAACAGGAAAACCTTATGCCAATGACACTTTCGTATATGAAAGCTGCTAAACGTGCCACAATGAGATATCTTGAAAAAACTCAGGGCCGCGGATGGTGGGGCAGTGAAAACTATGCTTCGTATTATGAAAATCTTGGTGGCGGAGATGACCCGTTTTCGTGGATTAAGGTTATTCCAACAATGAGCACAGAGGTGTAGACCGCAACAGGCTATGACCATGCAGGTAAATATGAGTGTTCAATCCTTATGTCACTTTATCCTGATGCAGTTAAGCTTGACAGACTTGGTGATATTGAACACTGGTTTACCAAAAGTGCTGCAGAAGCATCAACTGAAATCGGCGATGAAATGGTAAAAAAATCACTTGAATACTTAGAGCAAAAAATTGTGTGATTGCCCTTTTAATAATCGGATGGGGTGAAATTATGAAAATAGTTTTGCAGAAAAATTTTTTTACTGAAATTAAACAGAGTTTTTTAACATATGGTGATTTTAGAATTAATGCGTTCAGATATAAATCGGGCGTTGAAGCGTTAGAAATTGAAAATTCGGTCTGTTCGTTTATATTCACACCGTTTAAAGGTCAGCAAATATGGCATTTTAAAGTGGCGGGAGAAGAGCTTTCAATGCAGACCACGGTTAAGGAGCCGCAGAAGTCATCGGTATATCTTGAAAATTATGGTGGTTTTTTGTATCATTGCGGCGTGATTTCGTTTGGTGCTGCAGATGCAACGCATCCTCAGCATGGTGAAATCCCAAATGCAGAATATGCCACTGCTTATATTTCTTGTGGTGAAGATGCAAAGGGAAGATATATCTGTCTTGGCGGCGAGCTTAATCACGATACTGCATTTGTACGTAAATACAGATTTTCGCCTGAAATTAAGCTGTATGAAAACAGCAGCATGTTCAGAATTAATGTTAAGCTTGAGAATTTGCGAGAATATCCTATGGAATATATGTATCTTTGTCATATTAATTTTAAGCCGATAGACGGTGCAAAGCTTATATACAGTGCAAAACAGGATGCAGAGCATATAAAAATATATAGGTCTTGCGGCTCGGATAAGCTTGAGAAGTATCTTGATAGGCTTGAAAGAGATATAACTGTTATGAATGATGTTGGCGGTGAAGAACAGTGCTATGATCCTGAAATCTGCTTTGGAATAAAGTACGAGGCTGATGAAGCAGGCAGAGCACACACAATGCAGTATACAAATGACGGTGCGTGTTATGTATCACACCCGAGTGATGTATTAAATAATGGCGTGCGTTGGATTTCCAGAACCAAAAACGAGGATTCAATGGGAATGATTTTGCCCGCCACTGCCGAGCATATCGGATATGAATACGCAAAAAATAACGGTCAGCTTAAAGTACTTGCCGCAAATGAGGCTTTGGAGTTTTATATAGAAGCAGGGTATATAAATAAAAACGAGGCAGACAGAATAAAAGAAAAAATTAATTTAATGATTAGTTGACAATGAAAAACCATCAGGGAAAATCTTCTCTGATGGTTTTTGACTATATAGTTTTTAATGCAGGATAACGATAGAATTTTAATATTACCACCGTTTAAAGGGTTTATGATATAATAATAGTGAGGTGAGAATATGGGAATTATTGTAAACTCATTATCTATTATTTCGGGAACGCTGTTGGGAAACATATTTAAAAACAAAATTAAGCTTACAAATTACACTGTTCTTGGTATAAGTATAATGATTATAAGTTTAGTGAGCTTTCTTGAAAATATATTTGCAATAAATGGAATGATGTTAAAAAGCAACGAATTGCTTGTGGTGGTTTTTTCACTGATTATAGGCTCTTTTTTAGGCGACTGGATTGATATAGAAGGCAGAATAAGCTACATATCGGACAATGCTGAAAAAGGTTTTTCAAATACAATTGATGCGGCTTTGTTTTTCGGTGTGGGCGGACTTCAGATATGTGGCCCTGTGTTAATGGCAACATCAGGTGACAGCAGTATGCTGATTTTAAAAAGCCTGATTGATTTTCCTTTTGCAATTATGTTTGGTATAAGCTATGGTAAAAGCGTCGTTTTGTCAGCCTTGCCTGTTGCAATAACTCAGTTTTTGATTGTTGCTCTCACGATGGCTTCGTCTGCATTTTTTGACACAACTGTTGTGCGTCAATTATGTGCAATGGGTTACATTATATTGTTTTTTTCGGGTTTTAATTTAATTTGCGAGAAAAAGAATAAAATAAATAATGTAAATATGATTATTGGAATTATTATAATTATATTGTATAATACAGTTATAAAATTGTGGGGGTAAGCTTAAATGACAATACAACAGTGTAAATATGTTTTGGAAATACTTAATAAAGGCTCGTTTAACGAGGCTTCAAAAACTCTTTTTATAGCACAATCAAGCTTGTCTGCGAGTGTTAAGGCCCTTGAAAATGAGCTGGGAATCAAAATTTTTGAAAGGTCAAATAATGGTGTTTACCTTACGAGTGATGGTGCGGAATTTGTGCGATACGCTTCGCAAATTGCAGAACAGAATGACTTTATTGCGGGCAAATACAAGACAGGAAAAAGCTGCAAAAAGCTGTACATTGCAACACAACATTATGATTTTGTTGCCGATATATTTGGTAAGCTGTTAAACAGCGTAACAGATGACGAATACAAGCTGTCGCTCAAGGAAACACAAACCTACGATGTGATAAATGAGGTTGAAAAGGGTTATTGCGATATTGGAATTATCGCACTTAAGAATACGGATTTTGATATAATGAAACGTTTTTTGTCAAATAAAAGGCTTAGGTTTACTATGCTTTCAAAGGTTTTGCCACACGTTTTTGTAAGGAAAGAACATCCGCTTTCATATAGTAAGCTTTTAACTTATGTTGAGCTTAAGGATTTCCCTTTTGTTTCATATGAACAGGGAAAGCATAACGTTTCATTTTTTACAGAAGAGATTATGGAAGGCTCCGACGTAAAAAAGCATATTGAAATAAGTGACAGAGCAAGTCTTATGAATGTGCTTCTTACAACGGATTGTTATACAATAGGTACGGGAATTATGCCGTCAACATTAAACGACGGTAAGATAGTCAGCATACCTCTTGAAAGCGGTGCGTATTATAATATCGGTTATATTTTACACGAAGAACGAAAATGCTCTGGTATGACTGAGGAGTTTGTTGGTATGTTAAAGGAAATAATAAAGTAAAATGGAGTTGCACAGCAACTCCATTTTGCTTTATTATTATTCTACAATTTCAAGTGTTTTTTCTGCTTTTAAACCTGCATTGTATCTGGTCATATATGCATTAAAGCCTGCCACGCCGTCAGCATCGGGAGAAAGAGTTGAAACAGACATAGATGAGAAAACGTTGTCCTTTAACCATTCGCCCAGGTTTTTGCCGCTTTCGTCCATCATATATGCGGCAAGCAATGCCATACCCCATGCACCGCCCTCGCCTGCAGTTTCCATTACAGATACATTGGTGTTAAGTGCGTTTGCAAGTATTTGCTGTGCGATTCCCTGAACCTTAAATAATCCGCCGTGTGCCTGAATTTGTTCAGCATTTACCTTTTCTTTATCAAAAAGTATATTCATACCTGTTTTTAATGCTGCCATTGTTGAGTACAATTCGGCTTTTATGAAGTTGGCAAGTGTCATTTTACTGTCAGGCATACGGAAATACATCGGTCTGCCCTTTTCAATTTCAGTAACATGCTCGCCTGACAGATAGTTGTATGCAGCAACTCCGCCACAGTCGTTATCTGCATTTTTGGTGTTGGTATATAAAGCTTCATATAGTTTTGATTTGTCAATTGAAGCACCGATTAATTCCGCAAATTCACCAAATACTTTTACCCATGCATCAAGCTCTGAACAACAGTTGTTGCAGTGTACCATTGCAACAGGTGAGCCGTCAGGTGTTGTGCATATATCAATTTCAGGATATTTGTTTTTAAGCTCATCTTCAAGAACAAGCATTGCAAAAATAGATGTTCCTGCAGAAACATTACCTGTTTTTGGTAAAACAGCGTTTGTTGCAACCATACCTGTGCCTGCATCGCCTTCGGGAGGGCAAACAGGAATTCCGGCTTTGAAGTTGCCAGTCGGGTCTAAGAATTTTGCACCTTCTTCAGTAAGAACAGCACCTTTTTCGCCTGCGTTTTTAACCTCGGGAAGAACGTCTGCTATATTCCAGCTGTAGCCCATTTCTTTAACAATAGCATCAAAATCAGCAAGCATTTTTTGGTTATATGTATTGCCGCTTATCGGGAACATTCCTGATGCTTCGCCTACACCAAGCTCACGTCTGCCTGTTAAAAGATAATGAACATAGCCTGAAAGTGTTGTTATGTATGCAATGTCTTTTACATGGCTTTCGCCGTTTAGCATTGCCTGATACAAGTGAGCTATACTCCATCTCTGCGGAATGCTGAAGTCAAAAACCTCTGTAAGATTTGTTGCAGCTTTTTCTGTGGTGGTATTACGCCATGTGCGGAACGCTGCAAGCAGATTGTCCTGCTTGTCAAATGGAAGATAGCCGTGCATCATAGCAGAAATTCCCATAGAGCCGACTGTTGTAAGTGTAACATCATATTTTTCAGATACATCCTTTGCAAGGCTTGCAAAGCAGCTTTTTAAGCCTGTGTGAACATCGTCAAGCGAATATGTCCAATACCCATTCTCGAATTTGTTTTCCCATTCATAGCCACCGCTTGCTATAGGTGTGAAGGTATCGTCAATAAGTGATGCTTTGATTCTTGTAGAGCCAAGCTCTATACCGAGGTGAGTTTTGCCTGAAAGTATTTTTTCTTTAATCATAATTTTTGCACTCCTTTTATTTTTTTAGAAAATCACCGTTAGGCTCAAGACCTATACGGAAATTATATCCGCGGTAATTCATATTTGTCATTTTAAGTCCTACAAGGTTTATATCCGTGTTAAGCTCTCCTGCGACCTGCTGCATATCATAGCCTTCGATTACAAGGTTATATACGTCTTTGTCGTCAAGCAAAAGCTCTGCCGCAAACATATTTGCTTCATATTCCGGACGGCTTTTCATATCGTAAAGCACAAATTCCTGCAAAGCACCAAGACTTGCAAGCTGACGATGCAACACGTCGTGCCCGATTTCGTGAGCACACACGATTTTTTGCATTTCTTCCGGAAGGTTGGAATTTATTATTATTATTCTGTTGCGTTTTATAATGCAGTACATTCCTTTTAGCTTGTCAAGATTATCGTCAAACAACACCATAATACCAAGCTCTTTTGCAATATCAAACGGGTTGCGGCTGTCGCATTGCTTAAGGATTTTATTAACCTGTAAGGAAATTGTATCGTTATACAAAGCCATTACCTCCGATTTTTTGGTATGTACTTTTTGTTTTCCTTTTTAGCTGCCCAGTAAGCATTTTGCAATGCCTGCATAGCTTCGTCACGTGCTTCTTCAGAAAGCTCTCCGCCTGCAAACATACCTGCAAGCTGAGAAACAAGCTCTAAAGCATCTTTTTTGCCTTGTGCTCCGTAAAGGGTCTGGGCTTCTGTTATAAATTCCTCATCTTCAGTTAAAAGATAGTTTATATCAGCATTAAGCGTGACTGCAAGCCTTTTGTAAATATCCCTGCTTTTAGGATACATATTGGCAGTTTCGTAATTTTGGACTGTTCTTGTTGATACGCCAATTGCTTCTGCAAGCTGTGCCTGGCTTATTTTGTTATCATTTCTCAGCTTTTTAAGCTTTTCGCAGAATTTCATAATTACACCTTCTTTGCGAAAAAATTTTTCGTAAATATATTGACAAACGAAACAAAACTTCGTATAATATACACGAAAATAAGTTTCGTATATATTATACTTTAATTTGCGTGTTTTGTCAAGGGGGGATAGTGTGAACAGGGTGATTTTACACAGTGACCTTAATAATTTTTATGCATCGGTGGAATGTATGTTAAATCCTGAATTGAAGGGGAATTATGTGGCTGTGTGCGGTAACCGTGAGGACAGGCATGGTATTGTTCTTGCAAAAAATCAGCCTGCAAAGCTGCTTGGTGTTAAAACGGGTGAGCCTATATGGCAGGCAAAGCTTAAATGCCCTGATTTGGTGATAGTTCCGCCTCAGTATGACCAATACCTTAAATATTCAAAAATTGTACGTGATATATATTATAATTATACTGATATGATTGAGCCTTTCGGGATGGATGAATGCTGGCTTGATGTGTCAGGCTGCACAAAAAGTATGGGCAGCGGTACTGAAATTGCAAATAACATAAGGGAGCAGGTTAAATCAGAAACCGGGCTTACAGTGTCGATAGGTATCTCATACAATAAAATTTTTGCCAAGCTTGGCAGTGATATGAAAAAGCCTGATGCAGTGACATATATCCCAAAGGACAGCTTTAAAGAAAAGGTATGGCCGTTACCTGTAGGTGAGCTGTTGGGAGTAGGAATTAAAACGCAGCAAAAGCTTAAGGTTAAAAACATCAATACGATAGGTGATCTGGCAAATGCAAGCCCTGAAAGGCTTAAGCTGTGGCTGGGTGTGAACGGGATACGTTTGTGGCGATATGCCAACGGATATGACAATTCTGCTGTAAGCACTTTTGATTATAAAGCACCGATAAAAAGCATCGGGCATGGTATAACGTGTGTTACCGACCTTCTTAACAATGATGAGGTTTGGCGTGTTATACTTGAACTCACCGGTTCAATTTCACGAAAGCTTAAGGAAAATAATCTTGCGGCAACAGGTGTTGCACTGTCAGTAAAGGATAAAAATTTAGTGAACAGAGAATATCAGTGCAAGCTTGATTATGCAACAACAGGCACACACGATATTGCAGGCAAGGCATTTGAGCTTTTTTTAAAACGTTATACGTGGAAGAATAACGTGCGTGCAGTAAGCGTGCGCGCAATAAATCTTGTTAAAGGTGATTTGCCACGTCAGCTTTCATTTTTTGATGATGACGGCAAATGGTTGAAAACCCAAAAGCTCGAGAACGCTATAGATAACCTGCGTGCAAGATATGGTAAGGAAATTATAAAATATGCAAGCCTGATGGATGATTTAAAAATGCCGGCGGCAAAGGACGTTGAGCTGCTTTTGCCATCGACTTATTGAATTACAAACGGTTTAAAACTCTTCGACCTTAAACGCAGAAAAATTTTAAATAATTTTAATGCGGAGGACGAAGTTAGGCTGTCGCCTTACAAGGACGACAAATTAAAAGAATTAAAATTTAACAAGTTTAAGGCGTATGGAATTCGATAAGTCGATGGCCAACCATC
>JAZNGX010000064.1:0-22102 GCA_045576675.1 Clostridia bacterium
ATGTGTTTCAGCGGGTTTATGCTTGCTTTTGCTGAACACAAGCTCTACCGTATACTCATACGCCTACGACCTTGTGTTGAACAAATTCACCTTCCTTTTTCAACGTCTGCCAGCGTGTCGATAGGTTTACCGACACGCTGAGGCTGTGTCAAATGACACAGCCTCTTTTAACGTTACAATATTTTCTTTATTTCACATAACTTATCTACAGTAAAATCAGGTACAATTGTTTTCGACGGCTGTTCACCGCAATGATTATACCACAGTGTTTTTATCCCATAGCATATTCCACCTGAGATATCTGCTGAAAGGGAGTCACCGATTATTATAACCTCATCCTTTTTCACATCAGGCAGATTTTTAAATAATTCAGCAAAAAATTCAACACTTGGTTTTTGATGCCCAAGGGTTTCAGAAACAAATATACCTTTAAAGCAGTCTATCATTCCTGCCTTTGTAAGCCTGTTAATCTGCTGCTTATGAAGCCCATTGCTTGCCGCATATAAATCATACTTACCCGCAAGATATTTAACGATATCTGACGCACCCTCAACCTGCTCGTGACTGTCAAAGATGTATCTTAAAAACATCTGTTCAAAGGCTTCACCGTCTGTTTCAATGCCAAGCTCAGCAAAAATCAGGTTAAATCGGTCACGGTGCAATTCTTTTCTTGTAATTGTACCCTTTTCAATTTCAATCCACAGCTTATCATTGATAGACCTGAAGGTGTCAAACATTTCATCTTTAAATTTAATGCCAATTTCTTCCATACCATCGCGCATTGCATTTTTGGCACAGGCATTAAAATCAAGCAGAGTATTATCAACATCAATCAAAACAGTAGTAATCATAAAATCACCTATACAAAAAGCGGAGATAAACTCCGCCTTTTAAATATTATCCTTCGTAATTATAGCCTACTTCAATTGCCTTTAAGTTGGTATCATACAGTGCCTGCTTTGATGCAGGAACGCTCTTCGCAAGACCTTTTTTTACGCCTTCCAAGTCCACAAAGCCTGTTACCTTTAAAAGCTTACCAAAAACTATCATATTAGCAAGCTTAGGCATACCCATATCATTTGCCAGCTTAGTTGCAGGAATTTTATAAACATTTACGTCTGTTCTTGTTGCATCCCTATCGATAAGTGCGCTGTCAATAATAATGTTTCCGCCCGGAACAACATCATTTTCAAACTTATCAAATGACGGCTTGTTCATAACAACAAGGTCAGTTGGCTTTACAATGATTGGTGAGCCAACAGGCTCGTCTGAAACGATAACATGGCAATTAGCTGTACCGCCACGCATTTCAGGACCATAAGACGGAAGCCATGAAACCTGCTTGCCTGAAACCAGGCCTGAATATGCGGCAACCTTACCTGAGAACAATATTCCCTGACCGCCAAAGCCTGCGAATAAAATTTCATTAGTCATTTTTTTCAGCCTCCTTGTCTATATCCTTATAAACTCCTAAAGGATAGTGAGGAATCATATTGTCTCTCAACCAGTCAAGAGCCTCAACAGGGCTTAAACCCCAGTTTGTAGGACAAGTTGACAACACTTCAACTAATGAGAAGCCTTTTTTGTCAATCTGATTCTGGAACGCTTTTTTGATTGCAGCCTTTGTTTCGTTGATATGCTTAACGTTATCAACTGCACAACGCTGAATAAATGACGGACCTTCTAAGGTTGAAAGCATTTCGCTTACTCTTATCGGGTAACCCTGAGCCTCAATTTTTCTGCCGTAAGGCGAGGTCTGAGTAACCTGACCAACCAATGATGTAGGCGCCATCTGACCGCCTGTCATACCATAAATTGCATTATTTACGAATATAATTGTAATATTTTCACCTCTTGCAGCTGAGTGTACAGTTTCAGCAGTACCAATAGCAGCAAGGTCGCCATCACCCTGATAAGTGAACACAATGTTTTCAGGGTTAGCTCTTTTTATACCTGTTGCAACAGCGGGAGCTCTGCCGTGAGCAGCCTCCTGCATATCACATTCAAAATAATTGTAAGCAAAAACTGAGCATCCAACGGGAGCAACACCAACTGTTTTACCCTCGATACCAAGCTCGTCTATAACCTCTGCAACAAGACGGTGTATAATTCCGTGTGTGCAGCCGGGGCAGTAATGTAACGGTACATCACTTAATGCGTGAGGTCTTTTAAATACTGTTTCCATAATTACATAACCTCCTTAATCTTGTTAAGTATTGATTCAGGGTCAGGTACCATACCGCCTGTTCTTCCATAGAATTCTACAGGGCAGGCACCGTTTGCAGCAAGCTTAATATCCTCAATCATCTGACCCATACTCATTTCAACAGAAATCATTGCCTTGCACTTTTTAGCAGTTTCTGCAATGATATCCTTGGGGAACGGCCACAAGGTAATAGGTCTTATCAAACCAACCTTAATGCCCTCTGCTCTTGCCATTCTCATAGCAGCAGTTGCAATTCTTGCAGTTGTGCCATAGGCAACAAGAACAATATCAGCGTCCTCAATGTTTGAAGTTTCAAATTTAACCTCGTTCTTTTCAATCTCGTCATATTTCTTATAACGCTCGATAACAAGGTCCTCAAGCTCTTTCGGGTCTATGTAAAGAGAATTTACAACGTTTCTCTTTCTCTTCATTTGTGTTCCTGTTGTAGCCCATTCTTTAACACATTCCTTTGTTTCAACGGTTTCAGGGAATGAAATAGGCTCCATCATCTGACCAATCATACCGTCGCCCAAAATCATAACAGGCATACGATATTTGTCTGCCAAATCAAAAGCTTCGGTTGTGCAATCAACAATTTCCTGAATTGATGACGGTGCTAAAACGATTAATCTGTAGTCACCGTGACCGCCGCCCTTTGTAGCCTGAAAATAGTCTGACTGAGCAGGCTGAATTCCGCCAAGACCCGGACCGCCACGAACAATGTTAATAATTACGCACGGAAGGTCTGCACCTGCTATGTATGAAATACCCTCCTGCTTCAGTGAAATACCGGGGCTTGATGATGATGTCATAACCCTTACGCCTGCACCTGCAGCACCGTAAACCATATTGATTGCGGCAACTTCACTTTCTGCCTGCATAAATGTACCGCCGATTTTAGGCATTTTCTTTGCCATATATGCTGAAATCTCCGTCTGCGGAGTAATAGGGTAACCGAAGAAATGCTTACAGTTAGCACGGATAGCAGCTTCAGCGATAGCTTCGTTACCTTTCATTAAAACCTTATCCATTTTTCCCGCTCCTTTCTATTTTTCAACTGTTATTACAACGTCAGGACACATAGTTGCACAGAATTTGCATCCAATGCATTTGTCCTGTTCAATTACCTGTGCCGGATGAAAGCCTTTTGCATTAAGTCTGTCCTTTGCCATTACAACAATTTTCTTAGGACACACTGTTGTACAAAGCTCACAGCCTTTACATCTGTCTTCGTTAAATGTAACTCTTGCCATATTTATACTTCCTTTCATCAATACTTTTCCCACGGCAAAGCCAGGTTTAACTCAAGCTCTGTTTTGGGATATTGTGTTTCTACTTTATCTAATATATCCTTTGTTCCCGACACTGCTATAATGGGAACATTAACCGCTTTAGATACTTCCTCCGCCTTTGCAATGCTGTCCTGCAAAAGCTGTGGTGTTGTATCGCCACGGACGTTGGTGTTATTAACAAGCCCCGTCACTTTAATTCTTGATGCGTATTCAATGTCTCTTAGTATTTCGCATACACCCTCGGCATCAGATGTCATAGGACGACAGAAATTCATTACAAAATACATTTCGTATCCGTTTTGAAAATACTTGTTGTACTGCCCTAAAACTATTGCACCGTCGTCGTCGCCGCCAACATCAAGGATAACATCGTTATCCCCCTGCAGTGCACCGAAAATATCGGGCGGTAATGACGGAACATCAACATTTGTGTTTGCAAACTCAGGGGCAATCACCTTAACGCCCTGTGCCTCAAGCATTGCCTTTGCATCAACTGTTCTGAAATAGGGATTTACTATATCCATATCTACTATAACGGGATTTTTAAGCTTTTTTGCAAGGTTTACGGCGAACTCGGTTTTGCCGCTGCCGTAATGACCTGTAATTACATATATCATAAATTACGCTGTAACAATTTTGCTGGCGTCCTGCAGACCAAGCATCTGAACTGACTGTTCACGCATTTTGTATTTTAAAATCTTACCTGCAGCATTCATTGGGAAATCATCAACAAATGCAACATAACGCGGAACCTTGTGCTTTGCCATATTAGCCATAACAAACTGCTTTAGCTCCTCCTCTGTCATACTTTCGCCTTCTTTAAGAACAATCCACGCCATAATTTCTTCACCGTAATCCTTATCGGGAACGCCTATAACCTGAACGTCCTTAACCTTATCGTGAGTATAAATAAACTCTTCAATTTCCTTCGGATAAATGTTTTCGCCGCCACGGATAATCATATCCTTGATTCGGCCTGTAATTTTGTAGTTACCGTCCTTTGTTCTGCGTGCAAGGTCACCTGTGTGCAGCCAGCCGTCCTCATCAATAGCTGCTGCAGTAGCCTCGGGCATTTTGTAGTAACCCTTCATTATATTATATCCTCTTGCAACAAACTCGCCGTCAACCTCGTCCGGTAAATCCTCGTTTGTTTCGGGGTCTACAATCTTGCACTCAACGCCGAATATCGGACCGCCAACAGTGTTAACGCGTGTTTCAATCGTGTCTGTTGTTTTGCTCATTGTGCAGGCAGGTGAGGCTTCAGTCTGACCATAGGTTATACAGATTTCAGGCATATGCATCTTGTCAATAACCTCCTGCATTACCTTTACGGGGCAAGGGCTTCCTGCCATAATACCTGTTCTCATATATGAAAAATCTGTTTTATCAAAATTTTCATTTTCAAGCATTGCTATAAACATTGTGGGAACACCGTGGAAGCAGGTGATTTTTTCTTTGTTTATGCAAGCAAGCGACTTTCTTGGTGAAAATGCCGGCATAGGTGACATTGTTGTTCCGTGAGTCATTGATGCAGTCATCGCAAGCACCATACCAAAGCAATGGAACATCGGCACCTGAATCATCATTCTGTCTGCTGTGGATAAATCCATACAGTCACCAATTGCCTTACCGTTATTTACAACATTGTAGTGTGTAAGCATTACGCCCTTCGGGAAGCCTGTTGTGCCTGATGTGTACTGCATATTGCACACATCGTCCACCTTTATTTGCTTTCTGCGTTTTTCAAGCTCTTCTTCAGGTGTATTTTCATAAAGTGCAACAGCCTCGTCCCAGGTATAGCATCCCGGTTGCTTGCTGTCAACTGTAATAATATTTTTAAGCACAGGCAGCTTTTCTGATTTAAGCTCACCGGGCTTTGAAGTCTTAAGCTCAGGGCAAAGTGTGTTTATAATTTCAATATAGTCTGAATCCTTGTAGCCGTCAATCATAACAAGAGTATGAGTGTCAGACTGTCTTAAAAGATACTCCGCCTCGTGCACCTTGTACGCTGTGTTTACAGTAACAAGAACTGCACCGATTTTTGTTGTTGCCCAGAAGGTTATATACCACGCAGGAACATTTGTTGCCCAGATAGCAACGTTGTCACCACGTTTTACACCCATCGCAATAAGTGCACGGGCAAATTTATCAACATCATCACGGAATTCCTTGTATGTTCTTGTATAGTCAAGCTCTGTATATCTGAATGCATATTGGTCGGGGAATTCTTCAACCATTTTATCAAGCACGTCGGGAAATGTAAGGTTAACAATTGTTTCCTTCGGCCAAACATATTTTCCGTCACCACGGTTGTTTGTCTGCAATCTGCTGCGATACTTTTCCATATAATGAACAAAGTGCGGGAACACAATTGCCGCATCAGAAAGTCCTGTAGCCCAACGCTTAACCCACTCAAGTGAAACATAACCGTTGTAGCCCGATGCTTTAAGCTGTGCCATCATATCGGGGATTGGCAAATCACCCTGCCCCATCATACGATATGCAACATTGCCATTTTCCATAACGCTGTCTTTTACGTGTACATACTTGATATAAGAACCAAGATTTGCAACTGTATCAGCAGGCTGCTCATTTTTGTATCTGTAAGGATGGTGAACATCCCAAAGTGCCGCAACGTTTGCACTGCCGACGCTGTCCAAAAGCTTTTTAAGACGAAGAGTATCGGCATAAACGCCATTGGTTTCAACAAGCAGTGATACGCCTGCCTCTTTTGCGTAAGGCTCTAATTCCTTTAACACCTCTGCAACGTATGCATCGTCAACCTCACCCTCTTCAGTTGCGTGAAGGTCGCCCAAAATTCTTAAATAAGGTGTGCCAAGGCTTTTTGCAAGATTAATGTATTTTTTTATGTATTCCACTGTTTCAACACGGTTGGTTTTATCTTTAAGTGCCATTCCTGTTGAAAGGCAGGGGATTTCAAGCTTTAAGTCATTGAGTTTTTTAATGGTAGATTGGAGTCGGAGTTCAGTAAACGGACGTGCAAAAATAGCATCAATATGATTGCCTACACCACGTACCTCGATACCATCGAACCCTAAATCTTTTGCCATTGAATAAATGTCTGTCCAGTCAAAATCAGGACATCCCAAAGTTGAAAAACTGATTTTCATACTCTTTTCTCCTTTACTAAAAATATTACCATTAAAAACATATACAATAAATGTATTCTATAATATTATCACAAAGCGACAAATTATTCAAGGGATTTTTATTAATTTTTTAATAATTTACAATGTTAATAATTGAGAAAATAATATGAAGAAAAATTTTGGTTATTTGGACAAAAAAAATTACCGATGGTGGGGAGCCATCGGCAGAACAAGAAGATTGGAAAACATAATACTAATTGCAGTATATAATATATAATACCATATTACTGTTAATATATTCAATACATATGCCAAATAAATGTTACTAAAAATTAGACCTATAATTGTGCAGTATTACTATTATTTGTTGTACAACGCATCTATTTTCTCTTCAAGCAGCTTTTCCAACTGATTATATTCGTATTTATCACACAAAACAAGCTCGCTCAACAAAATGTGCTTTGAATTGTTAAGCATTTTTCTCTCGCCGGTTGAAAGACCTTTAACGCGGTCTCTTAGCATAAGCATTTTAACAACCTCTAAAACCTCGTAAATATCTCCCGACCTGATTTTTTGCATATTCTCACGGTAACGCTTGTTCCAGTTTTCGTTAAACTCACCGACTTCGTCACCAAACTTTTCTATTACATCCTTTGCTGTCTTGCAGTCTACAACACTTCTTATTCCTATTTCATCGGTGTTGTTGGTTGGAATCATCAGAAGCATTCCGCCCACAGGCACTCTCATTATGTAATAGCTTTGTTTTTCTTTAAGTACTTTTTTAACCTCAATAGCCTCGATTATTCCGGCGCCGTGAGTGGGATATACTATTTTATCTCCTACATCATACATCATAATGCCCCCAATACCAATTTAATTATACAACTTTTATCGAAATTTGTCAAAGCATTTTTGGTAATTAAGGAATTTTTTTAAATATATAAAGTTAATCACCTGCTTTCACGACTTTGAAAGCAGGTGATTAACCACAATATCAGGGCTGTTTTATGTGTCTTTTCTTCACTTGGTTTTAAACAGTACCATTTCGTGTTCGTCCCAGATTAGTTCAATCAGTTTTATCGGTCTTATTGCTCGTAACATCTGCATCCGGTTATAACAACATGAGGCTTTTCACTATTACCAACCTCGAAAAATCTCCAGCATTCTTCATCTTCGTTTGTATCAATAAATACTTCAATACAAAAATCATTTGATAAAACTATCTTCAAATCTCCAAGTTCATTTATAATAATATCTTGCACCAATAAATCAACATCATAACAAAACTTCTTTTGTTCATCAAACTTATTATTTCCTTCTATATCCCATTCGAAATTATCCTCATCAAAACCATCTTTTTGCAGCTGCGAATTAGGTCTAAACATATCATCCTTTGATAATACAATGCTTCCATGACGCGTTATTCGAAAGAAGCCATCAATATGAATTGCATATTTTGAAACCGCAGTTTCTCGTAAATCCAATTTACCACTTTCGGTTTTATAAACAACTCTGGCATTTGTGTTTTCACCAAATCCAAAAGCTGCCATAGCACCTCCCCTTGATATTTGATATAATCTTTCTCCTTTTAAATTTGACATTAACACAATAATTTTATCAATTTCTTTTTTATTCATAATCATTTCCTTTCTGTTACAATATATTAGTTGCTACGTCTATTTATCAAACCATTCTTTGGCATTCTCTAATATTTCCTGATAACCCCAATTTTGACCATGAATCAAATCATGTAGTTCTCTTTGTTGTTTTGCCGTTAAATTCAGTTTTTTACTAACACTATTTGCCTGATCGTTTTGAGCTCTATTATTGCGTGGAGTTCCTCTTTTCTGCTTATTAATAATTTGTTTTGCCTTTAAACTCCCTCGTGTTCTTCCAAAAAAGCCACCTGCTCCTCCGCCCACTAAGCAGTCACCTGCTTTCGTGACTTTGAAAGCAGGTGATTAAATGTTAACAGTTTGTTTTATCTTATTTAATTATTTCTACAGTTTCCGCATAGATTATAATTTCATAAGAAGCGTTCTCTATATCATTGAAAACAACAATTCTAACTCTGTTATCTGTTGATACCTCAAATTCAATAATTTCATCACTATTTAATCTGTGTTCTGACAAAACAATGTCAAATACATTGCTAAAAATTAAAGAAATCATACACGTTTCATCTTCTGATTCGTTATACCATTTTTGTTTCCAATTGCAAAAATCAATTTTTAAAAGCAATTTTTTATTATACTCGTCATACAAAACATCTTCTAATAAGCTATCGTGAAAATCATATTCTGCTAATTTTTCAAGTTTGTTCATGTAAACCCCTCCTTTATGGCACTATATGTGATGCCTTTGAATTCTTTGGAACAGGATTACCATATTTATCTAAATAATAATCATGTTTTCCTGTCGATTTAGGATTTAATATGTGGTAATGATCTTTACCGCCATAACCGCCAGCTCCTTTTTTACCTTTGTCAAATCTAATTGTTAATCCATCTTTTTTAAACGTTCGTGATGTAGTATTCTTTTTCATTGCCGCTGATGTTGTTTCTTTCCAACCGCCACCTTTTAATTTTGTTGGAGTTTTTGGAAGTTTTGGTATTTTGACAATGGCCTTTCCTGCATCTGAGACTTTATCTGCAACCTTTACAGCATCAACAGCCTTATCAGCCATCTTAGCAAGTTTTGCTGTGTCTGCAACTTCACCAACAACTGGAACAACACCAAGCAAATCAAGTCCTGCAGAAACAAAATCTCCTCTTGCAAGGTCAACAGGTATAGATGCTATGTTTGTAAAAGTATCAGCCCCAGGGATAAGTGAGGCAGCAGTCAGCAGATTACTTAGCGCATCTAACTTACTTCCCCACGTTCTTCCAAAAAAGCCACCTGCTCCTCCGCCCACTAAGCAGTCACCTGCTTTCGTGACTTTGAAAACTCACTTTCAAAGGCTATAATATTGATACCCATATCACGATAAGGCTTGAAAATGCTGTCGGGTGCTCTGCCATAAACAATTATGGTTTTTGGTGATAATCGTTTAACAAGCTCTGAAATACCTGCTTTAAAAAAAGTTTTATCCTCTTTGCTTTTGATGCAACCGTGTGTTCCCACCGCAACAGTTTTGTTTTTCTCTATTCCGTCAAAGCAGAAGGCATATGTACGCTCATCATTAAATCTCACATTTGGTATGATTTCAAGACCGTTATCATTCAGCCATGATGCCAACGCTCTGCCCCTGTACGCATTCCACATCTGCATAACAAGAGGCATATTACGATACATACTAAAGTCAGGCGATATAACACCCTTAAATTTTTTCAGCTTATTAAGATACTGCTTAGGATTGTTCCACAAGCGCTCAAACTTTATGTCATGCTCATAGAACACAACCCAGCATTCAAAATCGTTCCATTTTGCCGACATTGCTTTTGAAAATGTTACAACCTTCTCTGGCAATTTACTGCTTGTTTTTATTACAGGAAGCTCTATATAACCACTATAATCTGCATTTTCAACCAGAAATGCATTCATCAATACAAATTCCCCCTTTATATTAACATATAAATTCATTTTTGTCATCAGTTTTTGCAAAGCAGGGCATAAAAAGCCCTGCTTTGCAATTATTGTTAATTATTTCATTGACGCATACGACTTTGCTGCTGCCGCCTTACGCTGTGCAATAAGTGCCCTTGTTGCTTCGAGGTCAAGCTCGCCCTGCATAAGCTTTAAACGCTCGTGCTCTGTTAAAAACTGCAGTTCAATATTATTCTTTGCAATCTCCTGCATAGCCTTTTCGGCATTAAGCTGTGTGACTTTGATTTGCTCTTCTTTCTGACGGTTTGCAACCTCGTCGTTTTTAAGCTGACGTTCATAATCAAGCTCTGCCTGACCTGATTTTCTGTAAGCATCTGCACGCTCCTTGTTTGCGTTATACTCCTTCATAGCATTATCAAAAGCTGCCTGATTTGCGGCGATACCTCTGTCAGACTGCTTGCTTGCAATGTTATACTGCTGCAAAAGCTTGTTGTATGCCTGCTGGGCAAGCTGTGGTATCATATCGGCAGTTTTTTGAGCATACGCCTGCCCTACCTGTGCAGTTGCTGCAGATGCCCAGCTGTTGTTGCGTCCGCCACTTAAAGCCGTTAGGTCAGAATATGTTTTATCCTGTGCCGCCGCCCCCTGACGGGCATACATATCGGCATACGCCTTATACGTCGGGTCTGTTTCGGGATTATACCTGAAATTTTTAAGCTCGTTATACACATTGTAAAGCTCATTTGCATACGGGTCAGCATACATTTTGTATTTTTTTGCATTGTTAAGACTTTTGTCTGCCTGCTTATCATACATATTACCGCCAAATGCGGACTGATATTGCAAATCGTCATAGCTGTAATCATCTGAGGTTATGCCATATTTTTCACGAAGCCTTGTATTTTCATCCTGTAGTCTGTCGTCACTGTCACCTTTTGTTTCATACAATTTTTTGTTGGTTTTGTATCTGTCGTAATCCTGTTCTGTCATTACTTGCCACGGTTTGCTTGTCATAATAAATTCCTCCTTAAATTTTATCACTGTTTATTACTTTGATTTTTGAAAAGTCGATGCTTGCAATATTGTCACTGTCAAGATTCTGCAAAAGGTCATTTAATATCTTTTGCCAGCATATAAGCACCTGTGCAAGCTCTGCAGTTATATTTGCAAGTTCTTCAAAGCTTTTGCATTTTAAAATCTCGTCATAAATATTTGCATCAAAATCCAGTATGTTCATTTTCAATACCTCACAAGATAATTATTGTTATTTCTTTTTCCGCTGCCGATTACTTCGATATTAATGCCATACACACGTACATAGCCCCTGCCACAAAGCTTTAGCGAAAAGCTGTCGCACACCTTGTTTTTAAGCTTAATATCCACCACCGATTTTTTAAAAGAACTATACGATGCTATTCTTGTATAGCCGCCGTTGTCATATCTTATGTAAATATCAAGTCCTGCGTTAAGTGCGGCATCCACCTTTAAAATAAGCCTTTGGGGGATTTTCTTTGAACCTGAGTTTAAATCAAAAGCTTTTGTTTCATACTCCCATTCAAATTCCTCGCTTCCACTGTTGTATTTATACAGTGTTCCCGAGCCTGTAAGGGCATAGACCACATTGTCAAAGCTTGTCATATCAACAATTTCAGCATCATCCTCACAGCACCACAAAGCCGTTTGAGTGTCATAAACCAAAAGGCTGGCTTTTTCATCTCCCACAGCGTAAATGTAATATCTTCTGCCGTCTGTTGCAGCACAGCCTCTTCTGAATTTGCCAAAGGCAGGATTGATTTTCTGCGAAATATTAACAGGCAAGCCACCTGAATAGCGGTACACACCGTCACAGCCCAGCCAGTAAAGCACACCGCCCACCTCTACCATACTTCTGCAGTCAACACAACCAACCTTTGCCGCAAGATTTATTCTGTACGGCGGCTTGTTGCCGTAGCATTCGTACAGCATATCCTTTTTGGTAATGATAACGTTGTTGCGATACTTTATAATGCCTGTAAAATTACCGTAGGTGCATAGCTCCTCGGCATAAGCGCCCGTTTCCTTCGGATTGCCTTCTGCATCGGTAAAGTCGGTCCAGTTTGTATAATCACCAAGACACGATGCGTAAAAATTGTTACCCTCAACCGCAACAACCCTGTTGTTGTCCATACACGCATACGCAATTGTCGGACGCGAATTTGCTCCCGGGTACTTACTTTGGGTAAGCCAAAATTTTGCATTTTCTAAATCGTCATTACGTTTTTTTTTCAGCACAGCTCCTGCTATAGAATTGTCAGTAACATAATAGTTTTCGTATTGATAATACAAAACAAACACCTCATAATATGCCGCATTATCAACCTTTATTTCTGCACCAAAATTATACGGCCCGACTTTCGAACCAAACAATTCGTTGTTTGCATTATATGCATTTATAAAAAGCTTGCAGTTGTATACAGTCCTGTCGTCCGATGTGGCATTAACCCAGCTTAAATCTGATGCCGAAATATTAACTGAAATACCTGCATATTCCGTGTTGCCGTTTTCGTCCTCCACCTGATTTGCAGGAATTTTATAATTAATTGCAGCTTTGTCATTTGTAAGCCTGATTGCATAACCCTTTAATCTGTAATCAATATAAAACAGCTCGTCATTATTAATAACATACTTTGTTTTTGTCAGTTCAGAGGATACCGCATCTAATTCCTTTGTTTTATAATCATACACAAAATTATTCGGATAAAACAGCATCTTCTGATTGTTAAAATCCACAGCAGAGGTTACATTACCCACCTCGCCAACCTCGTCAAAGCTTTCGCCGCTTTGCACATTAAGCTTGCCGCCTGCAATATACGAAAGCCTGTCACCGCAAAATAATAACCTCTGCGGATTTTCTATCCCTGATGCAATAACCTCACGGGGAGGGCGTGGGATTAAATACGTTCCGTCACTGCTGATGTTTTTCATTTTGGTACACTCACCATTTGCCACCGTATCGGTACAGTTAAGCCCGAACCATCTGTCAATTACTATTCTTGTACGTGACGGCTTTAAAAGCCTGTCGTTTACAAAAGGAATTGCCATATATATCCCTCCTTAATATCTGTTTTCAATCTGCTTTTGTACAGCTTTTTGCTGATTTGTAAGCAACGCCGCATACTTGTTCCACTCGGTAAGTGCCGCCTGAGCAGTATCGGTATCAGTAGATTTAAGCAGCTGATACACTATATAATATGGAATTGCAAAATGAGCATATTCAGGGATTTCAAATATGTAGCTGTCAGGGGTGTTTGCATTTATGTCACCCGGTACTGCCTCATAGTACACATCATAATTCCCATCGTTTTCGATATACAAAACATTTCCCATAAGCTCGTAAACAGATGCTTCTGCAGATTTGTGCCTGCGGACGCGTACAAGCCTTTTAAAATCAGGTGGCATCTCATAGGATGCGTTACCCGTGACGGGATACACGTTTATTATCTTTGAACAAAGCTCTCCCAGAATTTTCTGAGCCTGGTCAGCAACAAGGGCATACTGCTCTCTTGAATAATCCTCTTTTTGAAAATCACCTATTACGCAGGCCTTGTCTATCGCTTCTTTAAAATTCATTTTTCTTCCTCCTTTAACTGCAATAAAACCGTTTTAAGCTTTTCAGGCAATGGAATGCCTATTTTGCCTAGGTTTTCGAGTATTGAAATACCCTCGTTTGCAATGTAAAACGACACTGCAAGGTCACGCACCTCGTCAATTCCCGAAATATGCCCAAGCACCGTTGCAACCGCAACAACTGCAAAAATACACAGCTTTTTTATTATTCCAACAAAGCCTGTCCGGCTGCAAAGCTTTGCATTACATATTGCTGCAAAAACGCCTGTAACATAGTCAATTATCATAAGCGTTGTAAGACACGAAAAAAGCATATCAAAGCCGCCTAATATGTAGCTTATTCCCGAAATAACAAAGCCGGTGAAAAGCTTTATATAAACCAATAATTTTGCCATAAAATCCCTCCTTATAAATAATAATTACTGTATCTGATTTTCAGTGCCACCCGCGAATTCTGCATCGCAAGCGAATTAAGCTTGTTCCACTCGGCAAGACAGCCCTGCGCAAGCTCTTCGTCTGCCGCCATTCTGTAAGCTATGTAAAACGGTATCGCCCTGTGCGTTTTCACATCAACCTCAAAGCAATAATTGTCAGGTGTGTTTTCATCCACTGTTTTTGGCAATGTATGGTAGTATATATCAAGATTTCCATAATCTGATATAATAAGCTGCCTTCCGTCCAGACAGTAGCTCACAGGCAAAGCAGATCCTCGTCTTATAATTTTATCAAAGCCGATGCTGTCAGCAGGCATATTGTAATATGCAGGCTTGCTGTTGGTTTTTGACACATCAAACCGTTTTACCAAAGGCGCTGTTGTCATAGCTATTTCCTTTTGTGCAATGTCTGCATAGCAGCATAAAACAGCTCTTGCAAAAGCACTCTGGTCTGTGCGTGCATACACTGCCGCAGCTTCAAATGCCTGATTTAATGTCATATTACCCCTCCTTTTAAAAATCAAGGCGGTGTAAAAAATATTTTTACGCCGCCTTGTTGATAAGGGATAGGAAAATTTTTTAAGTAAAGAAAAACAGTTACCCGAAGGCGTATAAATGAGGTTTGTTTGCGTCAAAACAATATGTAACAAAAGCACTAAAACCTATCCCTTTCAAACTAAATATAATAATTGTCGCTTTTTTGTGACAGTCCTTATAATGAAATTACATTAAGCATTGTAGTACCGCCACTTATTTCAATTGTAACCTTGCCGGTTGTCATATCCTTAAATCTCATACTGTCAAGAGGACCGACAATTCCTGTTGCACCTGCGGGAACAGAAACCTCAAGATCACCTATTGCACATCTTAGTCCGCTGCCCGCTTTAACGGTTACTTTAGCTGCAGCTGAACCTGAATTGGTAATAATAACCGCAGTTTTTTCGTCTGTTGTATCATAAACAAATGTCTGTGATGCAGCACCTGTTGCCAATGCGCACTGTGCAAAGCCGTCACGTGTTGCCTTATTTACTGTAATATCTGCCATTTAAATCGTCCTCCAATCATATTTTTGTTTCTGCGCCGTAGCCTTTAACCTTGATGACAGCAAGCTCTGAAGGTCTTACAACCTTAGCACCGTAAACCTGCAGACCTTTAACTGCTTCACCAAAGTAGTTTGCAGGCTCATACGCCTTAACTTCTTTTAATGAATCTGCCATTGCAATTGCCTTGCTTGTTCTTACAAAGATACAATCACCATTTGTTGCAT
The DNA here is from genome assembly GCA_045576675.1 of Clostridia bacterium. Lineage (GTDB taxonomy): Bacteria > Bacillota > Clostridia > Monoglobales > Firm-18 > JAZNGX01. The sequence goes on from JAZNGX010000064.1 coordinate 15,462, forward strand.
CGTGGTGAATGTTTGTTGACATATAAACATCAACATTAAACACCTTTAATGTACCCACAATACCATTTGTGATAAGTGTGCTGTTGTCTGTGTTAACAAGAACATTTGCAAGCAAAAGCTTTTCGATAAATTCAGGTGTTGCCTCAAGAGAAATTTTCTCGTTTCTCGGAACCTTGTTTTTCCAAAGCTTTGCAAGCACACCGCTGATTGTTGACATTATGTTGGCTGATGTAAGTGATTCTACTGAAGAAACAATACCTGCCTCCTTGTAATGTCCGTAAATAAAGCTGTCCATCGCTTCTGCAAGACCTGCTGCAGCCTCTTTTTTCTCAGCCTGCATTACATCGCCCATTGACTGACGGCGGTCGATATCGCCCACATAGAAGTGAAACGCCTTCTGCTCTGTGATTTCAAGCAAGGTACTCTGGTCTTTCGGACGTTCCATCTCTGCAAGACCATTTACGTCATCGTAATCAGTAATTGTCGGACGTGATACGCCATTGATTTTCACCTTGTCACCAATGTGCTTAATATCGCCTTCATACTGTCTGTTACACAATTTGCTTGCTACTAACAAGTCATCTCTTTCCTGTTCAATTCTTGAAGCCCATACGTCGGGCAAAAAATTACTAAATGCCATTTTACAAAATCCTTTCTTTTTTAATATTTACCATTTTTTCATTGAGTTTTCTATCACCGTTATGTACTTTTTAATCTGTTCAGGTGACATTTTTTGTACTTCTTCCTTGCTGAAATACTCCTTGGCAACTACTCCGGAGGTGTCCTTTACACTGCCGGGTGTTTTAACCTCAACGGGTTTTTCAGCCTGTGCAGAGGTTAGCTTTACATATTTTTTCACAAGCTCAGGCAATGTGCCGCCCAAACCGTTTGCGAAATCAATAAAGTCTTCATTTTTAAGAAGCTCTTCCAGATTTCCGTCGTAATTCTCCTCTGCCCATTTTTTTGCTTCTGCCATATCACGCACAAACAACGCATGGCCGTAAGCATCTTTGTTTTCTTCAAGCAGGCGTAAGTCCTCTTCACTACGCTCATCTTCCGGTATGTTAAGAACATTTGTAACCGTTTCTATTAAATCTTCATCGCCAAGAGGCTTTTCTTCCTGCTGCTCTGCAACACCATTTTCGATGTTTTCAAGCATACTTTTGTACTTTTCCATTTCAATCTCCTTTTCCTCAAGCTTTTTTAAATACTTTGCAGAATTCTTTTTAATAATTCTGTCCAGCATTTCCTGAGTGATAACCTTTTCTTTCATTTTTGCTCTCCTTTGGTTTTTTATTATATGCATATAATCCGGCTTGATGTTTTTTGTCCGTAGCTGTCCGGACATTGTGTTGCGGAATGAATTTTTTCTTTCCGCAAGCCTCCGTTTTTTGCTCGTCAGCCGTCTTAAAAATCAGGCAATTTTTTTACCCTCTCTTTCCGACGCAAATTATTATACCACAACCAAAAGCGACATTTCACGACATCTTTTTGCCCAAAAACCTTGATTTTAAGGGATTTGTATAAAAGTCAAAAACGGGGGGTCAAAACCAAAGGCGACATTTTACGACATTTTTGAAAAAAAAGCGACATTTTTACCACACTAAAAAAGGACATTTATTTTCGATGTAGTATATACAATATATAGAGAATATTTTAGCCTTAGCAACCAACACTAAAGACGGTTTTAAAAGATGAATTTTATCTCATCCTTTGTTAAAATACTCGGAAATATTACTATATTCCCTGCGTTTTTGCCTTGCCTGAGATAAAATTTATAATTTTAAAACTCGAAACGACCTTAAACTGATGAATTTTTGAGCAAATTTTGGTGCGAAGGACGAAGGAAGGCTGTCGCCTTTCAAGGACGACAAGCCGAAAGTTGCCGAAAATCCGCCGTTTAAGGCGTATTCAGTATTGGTTGCTAAGGCTAGAGAAAGGAATGGTCAGATGTACATACTCGGAATTAACGGAAGTCCAAACAAGGAGGGCAGTACATTTTACTTACTTGATAAAATCCTGAAGGTCTGCGAAGAAAAAGGTGCAAAAACAGAAATAATAAACGCGGCACAGTGCGTAAGCTCTGCAAAGCAGCCGTTTTGCACAGTGTGCAGTAATCCCTGCAGCAAGGTATGCTACAAAGGAACGCTACTGGAAGAGGCTTATGAAAAAATGAAAAAAGCAGATGCTATAATAATAGGAAGCCCTGTGTACTTCGGGTCAATGACAGCACAGCTAAAAGCATTCTTTGACAAAGGCAGAGTAATGCGTGGCGAAAAAGCACTTATTGGCAAGCCGTGCGGCTTTGTAACTTGTGGTGCATCGCTGTTTGGCGGTCAGGAATCCACAATCCGTGCAATGCAGGCTTGTGCAATGGTTTACGGAATGACGATAATAGGTCCCGGCAGCCCTGAATATGATGCCGCCCATCTGGGAGTATGTGCCGTAAGACCTGCCGAAGAAGATAAAAACGCACATACAAGATGCCTTTCAATGGCTGAAAGAATAATGCACGAAACAGGAGCTTAACGTGAAAATCACGTTAAGCCTCCGGCGGAATTTATTGCACCGCCGAAATTTTCGTGCCTATATAGCACGAAACGGCGATGTGCATAATTCCCATTTCACGCCTTATCTGCCCACGATAAAGAGCGTGTATGTATTTATTACTATTTGTGGGCAGAAAGGCTATGGGAATTAATACGTATGAACATACGCGAACGCACCGAAGAGTTTGAACAAAATACACTGTCACCCTATGCAACGCTTGCCAAAAACACAAAGGGGCGTGAAATCCCTGCCCCCCTTTGTGATTTACGTACAGAATTTCAGCGTGACCGTGACAAAATTATACATTGCAAGGCATTCAGACGCTTAAAGCATAAAACTCAGGTATTTATAACCCCTGAGGGTGATCATTACAGAACCCGTCTTACTCACACGCTTGAGGTTGCACAGATTGCAAGAACGATAGCTCGTGCCTTGAGGCTTAACGAAGACCTTACGGAAGCTATTGCCCTTGGTCACGATTTGGGACATACGCCATTCGGGCATTCAGGCGAAAGAATATTAAATGCAATTTGCCCTTACGGCTTCAAGCACACAGAGCAAAGCCTGCGTGTTGTTGAGGTGCTTGAAAACAACACAGGCTTAAACCTTACCTATGAGGTACGAAACGGCATTGTAAATCACGCAGGTGACAGCGTTGCAGAAACGCTTGAAGGCAGAATAATAAAGTTTGCCGACAGAATTGCATATATAAATCACGATATTGACGATGCAATCCGCGGTGGTCTTTTAAAACAGCAATATATCCCTGCCCAATGCACCAAAATACTTGGCGATAACTGCTCAACCCGCATAGGAACAATGATAAAAGGTATAATTACTGCCAGTGAGGGAAAAAATGCAATTGAAATGGAAGATGATATTTTAGAAGCCACAATGCGTCTTCGCACCTTTATGTTTGAAAACGTATATAATGATGAAAGGGCACGCAAGGAGGAACAGCGTGCAAAGCGTATTATAGAAAGTCTTTACAATTACTTTGCAGAATATTATGAAGAAATTCCGCTTGACTATATGCAGTTTGATGTTCACAGAAACGTTTGTGATTATATCGCAGGTATGACAGACCATTACGCAATATATAAATTCAAGGAGTTGTTTATTCCTCACTCCTGGGACCACAGAAGCTGATTTAGTATAAATAAAATCAGTCTTTTAACTTATAAGAAGTCACACCAAATATGTAGTAAATTCCTATAAGTTAAAAAAAGGATTTAAATAAATTATGTCGAATTTAAAGAGTTGTGATATTTTTTGTTTAATAAAAATAATTGAGAGGAATACGTATGGCACTATTTTTTTCCGAAGGCTTTTTGCGTGAGGTAATGGATAAAAATGATATAGAAGGCGTTATTTCGAGATACGTAAGCTTAAAACGGACAGGCAGTAATTTAAAAGGCTTGTGCCCCTTTCATAAAGAAAAAACTCCGTCCTTTTCAGTATCTCCCGACAAACAGCTTTACCATTGCTTCGGCTGCGGAAAAAGCGGAACCGTTATTAACTTTATAATGGATATGGAAAACCTGGACTTTGTTGAGGCAGTAAAGCTTTTGGCAGAGCGAAGCGGAATGTCCATTCCTGAAAATAACGAAATCCACTCCGATGCGGCAGATAAAAAGGCAGATATTTACAAAATGAATAAAATTGCCGCAAGGTTTTTCTATGATTGCTTAAATTCCAAGCTTGGTCAGGAAGCCACAGAATACATTATCCGCAGGGGGCTTACTTCGGGCACGCTTACGAAATTCGGGCTTGGATATGCTCCAAGAGGCAATGAAATAATACAGCTGTTGTATGACAACGGGTATTCCGATGAGCAGATAATTGCAAGCGGCATTGTGGGTAAGGATGAAAACGGACGTATTTATCCCAGATTCCGCAACAGGCTTATGTTTCCTATTATAGATGTACGAAAAAATATAATAGGCTTTGGCGGACGTGTTATGGATGACAGCAAGCCAAAATATTTAAACTCGCCCGACACGGCTGCTTTTAACAAAAGCTATAACCTTTACGGTCTTAATGTTGCCAAAAACTCAAAGACCGATTACTTTATTCTGGTTGAAGGTTATATGGACGTTATATCACTGCATCAGTATGGAATAAGCTCTGCAATTGCCACACTCGGCACGGCACTCACGCCTGAGCAGGCACGTATAATCAAAAGAATGCGAAACGAGGTTCTTATCGCATATGACAGTGATGAGGCAGGGCAGAAAGCAACAAAGCGAGCAATCGAAATCCTTACGGATGAGGATGTTAACGTAAAGGTAATTACAATTCCGGGAAGCAAAGACCCCGATGAATATATAAAATCACGAGGCAGCGGAGCATTCAACGACCTTATTGCAAAGGCACAGGTGCAGATTGAATATAAAATGGCAAAGCTTAAAGAAATTTATGATTTGCATGACACTGCCGATAAAATAAACTATGTAAATGCCGTTGCAACAGAGCTTATAAAGCTTAAAAGCCCCGTTGAACGGGAAATATATATAAATAAAACCTCTGAAGAAACAGGCGTATCCGCAAGCAGCATAAATGCTGAAATAGACCGTTTGCTTTCAGTGATACAAAACAAAAAGAAGTTTGATAACTTTAATGCCTCTCCCTCTGTCCGTGCAACTCATTCAGGCGGAGAGGACAAAAAGTATGACGATGCACAAAAGCTGTTTTTAAACATTATGTGCTATAAGGCAGACCAGTCGCTGTGCAGCGATATGGAAGCCACTGATTTCACACAAGGTATAAAACAGCAGCTTTTTGATATATTAAAGGAAGAAATCAATAAAGGCAATCATCCCGACCCAAGAATGCTTGTTATAAAATATCAGGAATATCCCGAGGTTGCGGAAATATTGCACGACGATAAAAATGTTGACGATTTCCGCCTTGCTGCAAGCCAGTGCAAAAGCATAATAAAGCAATATATAAAGAAACAAAGAATGAAAGAAGCACTACAAAAGTCTGATAACAGCATACAAAAGATTGCTGATATATACAAAGGAGAGTACAATGAGTAACAGTAGTATTGAAACACGCAAGCAGGTAATAAAATCTCTGCTTGAAAAAGGAAAAAAGAAAGGTATCTTAACCTACAAGGAAATCCTCGATGCTCTTGAGGAAATTGAGCTTGACCCTAACCAGATTGACAAGGTCTACGAAAACATCGAACGCGTAGGCATTGAAATTGTGGGAAATATGGACGAAGAGCTTGAAGAAATCAAGCAGGAGGAAGAGGAAATCGACATTTCTGTTCCCGAAGGTATATCCTTTGACGACCCTGTAAGAATGTACCTTAAAGAAATCGGTAAGGTTCCCCTTTTAAGTGCCGATGAGGAAATTGAGCTTGCACAACGTATGAGTGACGGTGACGAGGCTGCCAAAAAACGTCTTGCCGAGGCAAATCTGCGTCTTGTTGTAAGTATTGCTAAGCGTTACGTGGGCAGAGGTATGTTGTTCTTAGACCTTATTCAGGAAGGTAATTTAGGTCTTATTAAGGCTGTTGAAAAATTTGACTACCAGAAGGGCTATAAATTCAGCACCTATGCAACATGGTGGATAAGACAGGCTATCACAAGAGCTATTGCCGACCAGGCAAGAACAATCCGCATCCCTGTTCATATGGTTGAAACAATAAATAAGCTTATTCGTGTATCACGTCAGCTTTTGCAGGAATTGGGCCGTGACCCGTCACCTGAAGAAATTGCAAAAGAAATGGGTATGCCCATTGACAAGGTGCGTGAAATACAAAAAATTGCTCAGGAGCCTGTTTCACTTGAAACACCTATCGGCGAAGAGGAGGATAGCCATCTTGGTGACTTTATTCCCGATGACGATGCTCCCGCACCGGCAGATGCCGCATCAATGCTTCTTCTCAAAGAACAGCTCAATGATGTACTCAAAACTCTTACTCCCAGAGAAGCAAAGGTGCTTGCACTCCGTTTCGGTCTTGAAGACGGACACCCCCATACTCTTGAAGAGGTGGGCAGTGAATTTGGCGTTACCCGTGAGCGTATCCGTCAGATTGAAGCAAAAGCACTCCGTAAGCTCCGTCACCCCAGCAGAAGTAA
>JAZNGX010000065.1:0-2079 GCA_045576675.1 Clostridia bacterium
TGACGGCAACACGATTTCGAGTCGCGCTCGTTATGACCTCTTCGATACCGCTCCGTATATATCTAAACTCAAAAAATGAGTTTAAAGCAAATATTAAATTTTATTAGAAATCTCATTAGAAAATAATTTCTTTATTGTCAGCACCGATTGCTGAAAACCGCACTATTACAGGGTTTGCGGAGTTTCAAGTTCCATTAAGTTCAAACAATTTCGAATGATTTCGAGTGCGCCCCGTTATGACTGATTCGATACCTCTTTATGCAACTAATCACTTTTGTAATTATACTACAAAACAAAAATTTAGTCAACAATTTATCTTATATTTTCAAAAAAATCGTTCAGCAAAGTTGTACATTCATCTTCCATAATTCCGCCGTAAACCGTTGTATTGTTCATAACAAACTCGGTATCCTTGTCGTAAGCACCAAAGTACACCGATTTAAGGCGTGCTTCAGCAATTGCTGCCTTACACATATTGCACGGCTGTAGGGTTACATACAAATCGCAGTCATAAAGCTGCCATCTGCCGAGGGTTTTACCTGCATTTGCTATTGCATTGATTTCGGCGTGGGCGGTGGCATTTTTGTTTGTTTCCTTTAAATTATGGGCAGAGGCAATAATCTCGCCGTTTCTTACAATAACAGCACCGACAGGGATTTCGCCCTTTTCACGTGCAATTTCGGCTTGTTTTATTGCAAGATTCATAAATTCATTAAACATATTTACACCAACCTTATCGGGTCGAAATCAAGATAATCGCAGGACACAAGCTTGTAATCAATTCCGTTTATGACATCCTCAAAATAGCTTGAATTTCTTGTTACTGCACCATGAAGATGCCCATAAACACATTTTTCTACGCCAAAATTTTCTAAAACTGTCATAAAAGTCCCGTCGGGTGGATAATGCAATGCCGCTATAATGCCCTTGTGTTTGGTTTTTATTGCTTCTCTTAGTGAGAGTTGAAGTCTTTCAAGTTCTCTGTTGTATATCTTTTTATCGTCTTCATCCTTTGAGGTTAAAGCCCAGCCACGTGTGCCACAGATGCAGTAATCATCGTGGACATAGCAGTTATTCTGCATAAATTTTATTGTATCAAAACTGTTTGCTTCGCAATACTCGCGTTGCTTTTTCATCGTTGTCCACCAATAATCGTGATTACCTTTTGAAATGATTTTTGTGCCGTTTAAATTATTAATAAACTCAAAGTCGTTATAGGCATTTTCAATATAGGTTGCCCACGAAATATCGCCGTTTACGATAACAAAATCGTCTTTTTTTACCTTGTTATTCCAGTTTTCTTTCAGTTTTTCTTCATAATTATCCCAATTACCGCCAAAAATGCTCATTGGCTTATCTGTGCCAAGGGATAGATGCAAATCTGAAATAGCGAAAATTGCCACAAACAAAACTCCTTTCTGAATATTATTAAAAATTATGCACAAAATATATATGCAACACAAAAACAAACAAAAGGATGGGAATTAAAATGGAAAAACACAACTGCGAATGTATATCCGGTATCGTTTGTGATGCAACAAACTGCACATACAACGATTCAAAACGCTGCACAGCATCTTGTATCGAAGTGGGCGGAACAACCGCAACAAAATCATGCGATACAGAGTGCAACACATTTAAAGCGAAGTAAACGGCGGTGTGCTTATGCACACCACCTCAGACCGCTGACAAACTCGGTCTAACGCAAGCACTTTATATTTTAATTGCTTAATACAAGTACTTTATTTTACTAAGTAGTTATAACATTTTAATTACAAACACAAGGGAAACATCGAGTTTCCCTTGTGTTTGCTTGCTTTTTGAGAAAACAAACTCTACCGTACACTCGTACGCCGACGATTTTGTTTTCTCAAAATATCCACGTCGTTTCTCAGTGTCTGCTCACCTTTATTACTGTGGGATTATTCTGTCTGTTGCCGAAATGGGCATATTGTTATTATCCCACAAAAATGCTCTGCAATATGCAACAGTGCCGTTGAAATTAAGCACATCACTCGTTTTTGACTTATTAATATAGTGTGTTTTAACTGAAAGCAATTTATCAGAATCGTCGTATGC
>JAZNGX010000066.1:0-2305 GCA_045576675.1 Clostridia bacterium
CTTACAATACCAACAATATTCTATGTATTAATTCTTACAGCTATAGCAGTGTTACTACAAGTTATAAAAAGAAGAAAATGATTTTTGGTTCTAATTTGACACGAACTCGAACAAAACCCGTCTGCATCTAAACCTTATGCATCGCAATCATCACAAAGGACAGGCATCTAGATTATACAGTCTTTATAGTAAAGGATTTCTGATATTGCCGAAAAGGAGAAAAAATGCGAAAATTAGAAAGTTTGGTTAATGACACTTTAAAACTATTTCCTGAGACAATTAATATTTCAGATGGTGAGTTAAGAAGGGATGAGGGTTTTTATTCCCAAACACTTTATAATGCCTGGCATAGTGCAGAAGATAAAAATGGAATATCCGGCAACGATATTGACTTTATGATTTGGAGTGTTTTTAGGTTGTTACATAGAAAGAGCAGAGAAAATTTCATAAATGGAATTTATAGAGTTTCTCTTAATGAAATCAATAAAGAAGACATAATAAATTTATACCAATAAAGTTTTTTGTGGAGGTTACTATGTGGTTGTTTTTAGCTTTACTGTCATCGGCATTTGCTGCTCTTACATCAATTCTTGCAAAAATAGGAATTGACGGCGTCAATTCAAACCTTGCTACTGCAATAAGAACTGCAGTTGTACTTGTAATGTCGTGGGGTATGGTTTTTATAACAAGCACCCAAAGCGGTATTACTTCAATCAGTAGTAAAAGCTGGTGGTTTCTAATATTGTCAGGCTTGGCAACTGGTGCGTCGTGGCTTTGTTATTATAAAGCAATACAGTTGGGAACGGTGTCAAAGGTTGTTCCTATAGAAAAGCTTAGCGTTGTAATAACTGTTGTTTTGGCAGCAGTTTTTCTTAATGAGCAGTTCACCTGGAAATCTGCTATCGGCTCACTTTTAATAACTGCAGGCACTATATTTATGGTTATGTAGTATTAACCAAATTTTTACACCGTAATATACCTTTGTAATATGAATATAATTACTAATATAATTATTTTGCGGAGGTATATATGAAAAAATTATCTTTATGGCAATTTTCAGGCTTTGTTTTTACGAGCGTCTTTGGAGTAATTCTGCATTTTCTTTTTAACCTGACAGGGCAGAATGTTATTATTGGTGCATTTTCAGCAGTTAATGAGTCTGTATGGGAGCATATGAAACTTCTGTTCTGCCCGATGTTTGTATTTGCACTGATTGAAAGCAGATACATAGGAAAAGACTACATAAGCTATTGGTGTGTTAAGCTATTTGGGATAGTGTCAGGAATAGTGCTTATACCTGTTTTGTATTATACTGTAAATGGAGCTTTTGGCACGACAGCCGACTGGATTAATATAGCAATCTATTTTGTTGCGGCTGCAGTTGTTTATATAATAGAAACAAAGCTGTTAAAACAAAAGAGCCTTAGGTGTAAATCTCCTTCTGCGGCACTGATGATACTATGGTTAATTGCAGTTGTGTTTGTGGTGTTAACATTTATACCGCTGCACATTCCACTGTTTTCGGACCCTTTAACAGGGACATACGGAATATGATTGAGGAGCTGTGATGTTTTGTCACAGCTCTTTTTTAAAATATTTGCAATTTCTTATACATAATCCGCAAACAACGCCTCTGCCGATATGTTGATACGCTTTTTTCATATGCTGGCTGCAGGCCTGTGCGTCAAACATTTCCTCACGTTTGATACCCTCGTGATAGTTAACACCTCGTATAGCCATTGCAGGGCATACGTTTTTGCATATATTACAATCGCCACAGTCTTTTTGAAGTGGTTTTCCTGTTTCAAACGGCATGTCTGTAAGAATTGTGCCAAGTCGTACTGCAGAACCATATTTTTCTGATATAAACATCGCATTTTTACCAATGAATCCAAGACCTGCTGAATTTGCAGCGGTCTTGTGTGGAAAATATCCCTTGTACTCACCAACAGAATGAGATGCACCTACGCAAAGATATTTGTAACCGAGATTGCCGATTTTAAGACCTGCTTTTAAAAGCACATTGTCAATAAAAGCATTTACGCTTTTATAATGATGAAAGTATTCGTATGTTGGCTCATCGGTAATTTGTTCAATTACAAACTGCGATAGAGGAATTACTACGGATATAGCATATGGGAGGCTTGCATCTACCTTTGCGAATCCGACTTCATATACGCTGTTTTTATTAAAAAAATCAATTATAAACTGGTTGTTATTCATATAATCACCTTTATTTGAAAAAAATAGATATTTTTATTATAACATACTTTTCAAATTTTGAAAAGTATGTTATAATAAAAAG
>JAZNGX010000067.1:0-21281 GCA_045576675.1 Clostridia bacterium
AAATTATATTGAATAGGAGGAGCACATAATGTCAGGGAACGAAAAAATGAAAAGTGTAATTGGAATGATGAAACAATGGATAACTGCAGCACTCACTTCATCTGATTATAAAGCTGATTTTTCAATGGAAAGTTTAAAAGATATTGATCGTTTTTTTGATGAACAAAACACAGAAGATGGAATTCTATCCAAAAATGCAAAAGGGATAATTTTTGCGTTGGGCATATATGTAGGTGAAACGATTATTGCAAATTATGGTGGGGAATGGATAGATGAGGAGTACAAAGACCCTAACACTATAAAATTAAAAACTATGGATGGTGAAGTGTGGTTCCCTGTGATAAGGGTGTTGGCACGCTATCAGTATGGTTCTGCCAATAGTTTGTATTTGTACGGACAGAAAGTGGGAAAGAAAAATGAAAAAGACAAAAAAACTGAAACTAAAAACATTGATGATATATGGAAAATAGAGGTAAAAGAAAACTTTATAGTTGCGATGAGTCAATACATAGCAGAAAAGTGTGAGTATGGAGATAATATTGAAATTCTGAATGAAGAACAAAGAGTTTTCTACATTACACAGGCTTTGGAAATGGAAGTTAATAATGGAGGTTTTTCGCAGTTTTTCTTTAATTCTAGTGGTATGTTTGCCAATGAACTTATTGCATCTTTTGAAAAAATCGGTGCAATGAAAACAGCAGAGATTTGCAAAAAGGCGATTAGTATATTCCCCAATAAAGTATCAACAGACTGGGGTACAAGACAAGAATTTTCAACTCTTGATGATGAAAAAGAGGAAGAAAGAATTGAAAAATTATTTAACGAATGCGATGCTGCTTTCTATGAATACGAAGATGATTTAGTAGAGTTGAATTATCAGTTCATTATTAATCATAAAGAATCATTTTTAAAGTAAGAGAGGTTTTTATTCCTAACTTGATATGAACTTAAACAATAATACAAAGGAGATAATTAATTATGAGAAAAATTAAAGCACAACCAATTACACATGAAAGCTTTGCACCATTCGGTCAGTTTTACACAATGGACAAGCCAGAAGGTTATGGTCTTACAGGTGAGCTTCACAAATTTTATCCCGACCGTTTAACTGCTGATTGCAATCACAGAGTCGGATATTCTCCAATCACAGTTAGAAAGCCCGAAAAAATGATTATTACTCAGCAGGAGTATCACACAACCACCTGGGAAATGATTCTTCCTTTAAATGATGATATGATTCTTCATGTTGCACCTGCATCAGCAGGAACACCTGTACCTGAATACGTAAAGGCTTTTATAGTGCCAAAAAACACTTTGATTAAAATGAATGCGGCAATATGGCATCTTGCACCGCTTCCTGCGAATGAAAGTGAGCTTAACGCAATTATAATTCTGCCTGAATGTACATATGCAAACGATTGTACAGTTGTTGATTTAAAGGCAGACGAGCAGTTTGAAATAGAAAAATGAAAAAGCTGTTAAAAATATCAGCAGTGTTTTTAATTGTTGCAATTATTGTTTTGATTTCAGCATTTGACAACAGACTTAAAATTGTTAATTACAATTTAAACTCCGATAACGTTTCAGGCACTTTAAAATTAGCACTTATTGCAGATTTGCATTGCTGCTTATATGGTGAAAATCAGTCTGATTTAATTGGTGAAATTGATGATTACAAGCCTGATGCCGTGCTTTTGGCAGGCGATATTTTTGACGATTATTATGTTAATAATAACAGTCATATTTTAATTGATAATATTGTACAAAAGTATAAAACATACTATGTAAGCGGAAACCATGAATGGTGGAGCGAAAAAATGTATGACTATTTTAAGTACCTGAAAAGTGCAGGTGTTACAGTTTTAAGAGGCGAAAGTAATTGCATAAAGGTAAACGATAATACCATCGTTATAAGTGGTGTTGATGACCCTGAAGTGAATTTATATGACACTTCATACAAAACATATGAAGAACAGTTGGAAGCAGTTGCAAAAAATATTAACCCCGAACACTATAATGTTTTGCTTGCCCACCGTCCTGAAAATGCAAAGCAATATTTTGAATATGATTTTGATTTGGTTTTATCAGGACCACTCATGGAGGACAAGGCAGAATACCTTTCGTGTTAAATGGTTTTTTTGCACCAAACCAAGGCTTTTTTCCTGAATTGGCAGGTGGTATTTATGACTTTGATAACAAAAAGCTGATTGTAAGCAGAGGGTTATCAAGGGGAAATACAGAGCTGCCGAGAATTTTTAACAGACCTGAGCTTGTGTTTGTTTCAATAACAGACAAATGAATTTTAAGGAGGTGCGGTTTTGAAAAAAATATGCATATTTTTAATAATGGTATTACTGCTTGGTTTAATTGAAACCGCAGCTTTTGCCAAGGATTTTGACTTTTTACCTGTTGCAGAAAAGGTGCTTCAGAAAGTTGATGTTCCTGAAAACTATACTGACTTCAGCAGTTACATTGATGTTGGAAGCTCTGTAAATCACGTCTTGTCATGGAGTGGTGGTGACACCAATGACGGCGGCGTTATTACTGTTGTTACAGATAGCAAGGACAGGATAATATCGCTAAGTCAGTACAAGTATGGCAAGTACAAGGGAAACTACAAGTTGTCAAAAATTGATTACACTAAGGCGTGTGACATTGCAGAAAAATATATTAAAAAAATAGCTCCTGAGTTTGCAGAAAAGCTTGTTATTTTTAAACAACCAAATTACATAGCAAGAAACAGTGAGAATTACAGTGTAGTATTTTACCGTTATGAAAACGGTTTGCCGTGTTATGACAACTACGCCGTTGTGTTAATTGATGCATATACCGCTGAAGTATCAGAATACAGAGTAGTGTGGGAGGATTATGTGAGGGTATCACCTCAAAGCAAATATATTTCAAAGGAACAGGCGTTAAAAAGCTTTAACAGAGAAATCGGGATTCAGCTTGCGTACAGCAAATACAATGATGATATTAAGCTTGTGTATTCAATAAATGCTGACGGCACAGAGTTTGTGAATGCATACAGTGGCGATGTTACATCCACAGGTATGCCTGCTTATGCCTCAGCAGAAAAATATAGAAAAAAAGTTTATTTTGATAATGAGTTCTATGAAATAGAAGGCAAGTATGAATTTCCTGCAATCATAGCTGGAAAGCTTAAAAACAGTGTGTATCTCGGAATAAACTCAATGTACGATATTGAAAGCAATCGCTTTTTAACCAACAGTGACGGAAAAGTATTTGCAGAGATAGTTTACAATTGTTATAACGACGTGCCTGCTGTGGCAATTCTGGATATAGAAACATCGGACTTGGTATATTTCAGGGCACAACGGGAAAACACCGATGAGTCGAAAATGCTTACAGACAGTGTTTGCTTTAAAATTGCATCTGCATTTGCGTATCAGCATATAGGTTCTGCGTACAAAAAATGCAAATGGTCTGAAAAAATCATTTCTGAAGACAAAAACATATACCGTGTTAAATTTTTGCGTAACGTTAACGGAATACCATATTATGACAATGGTATAATAATTGATGTTGACAGAGCAAATGGACGAGTGATAGCTGTTGATGCACGAATTGACGTTAATCAGGAATTCCCTTTATCTATTCCTGATGTTTCATACAATGATGCATATGAGGTGTTGACAGAAAAAATCGGGTTTGAACTTCAGTATGTTCCTTATATGACAACAGAGGGCAAGGAGCTGAGAGTTGTATATTCGTTTGTACCTGTGTATCCTGTTCACGTTAGCGGAACAAGCGGAATGCTTTGCGATATGAATGGAATGATTTATTCCAAACCGAAAGACAAAGAATATACTGACATTAAAAATCATTCTGCAAAGGAACAAATTGAAACAGTTTCGCTTGCAGGAATAATGAAATATGATGGTGAAAGCTTTATGCCTGATGAGAAAGTCACTGCATACGAATTTGCCGAAATAATTGTTAAGGTTTTTGGCATCATACCTGAATTTGATGATTATGAAAGATATATAACGCACGAGGAGGCGGTAGAAAAAATAATTGAAGCGTTAGGCTATGATGACATTGCTTATTATGATGATGTTTATGCAAGTCTGTTTGTTGACAGTGCTTTTATATCACCTGAGCGTGCGGGCTGTGCTGCTATTGCAAAGGGACTTGGGATTATAAATGGCAATGCTTTTTTACCGAAGGAATATGTAACACGTGCATACTGTGCAGAACTTATATACAACACAATAACCGAAGGGGTTGAAAACAATGAAAATTAATCTTACAATGCTTGCTGATTTTTATGAGCTTACTATGGCAAACGGGTACTTTGAACAGGGAATTGGAAACAAGACTGCGTATTTTGATATGTATTTCCGCAAGGTTCCGGACGGTGGCGGTTTTGCAATTGCTGCAGGCCTTGAACAGCTTATAGAGTATCTTGATAATTTATGCTTTGATGACGATGATATTGAGTTTTTACGCAGTAAAAATATGTTCAGCGAGCAGTTTCTGGAATATCTTCGCAATTTTAAGTTTGAGTGTGATATATGGTCTATACCTGAGGGAACACCTGTGTTTCCAAACGAGCCTTTAGTTATAGTAAGAGGCCCTGTTATTCAGGCACAGTTTATTGAAACAATGGTGCTTTTGTCAGTTAATCACCAGTCACTTATTGCAACAAAGGCACATAGGATTGTTCGTGCGGCAGACGGACGTGCAGTTATGGAATTCGGCTCACGCAGGGCACAAGGGTATGATGGTGCAGTATATGGTGCAAGGGCAGCATACATTGGCGGTTGCGTAGGAACTGCCTGCACAATTTGTGAGCAGGAATTTGGTATACCGGCACTGGGAACAATGGCTCACAGCTGGGTTCAGCTGTTCCCTGATGAATATTCGGCTTTTGGTGCTTATGCATCTGTTTATCCGCAGGATTGTACGTTACTTGTTGATACCTACAATGTTATGAAGTCCGGAATACCAAATGCAATAAAGGTGCACAACGACGTGCTTGTACCTATGGGGCACAGATTAAAAGGTGTTCGTATTGACAGTGGTGATATTGCATATCTTACCAAAAAAATCCGTGCAGAGCTTGATAATGCAGGACTTACTGACTGCAAAATTGTGGTTTCAAATTCCCTTGACGAATATATTATCCGTGATACATTGATGCAAGGGGCGTGCATTGATAGCTTTGGTGTTGGGGAAAGACTTATAACATCACGCTCTGAGCCTGTTTTTGGTGGGGTATATAAGCTTGTTGCAATCGAAAGCGGCGGAGAAATTGTTCCGCGAATAAAGCTGAGCGAAAATGTTGCAAAAATTACAACACCAGGATTTAAAAACCTTTACCGTTTGTTTACTGACGAGGGTAAGGCGATTGCAGACGTTATAACCTTGCACGAAGAAACTATTGATGACACAAAACCATATACAATCTTTGACCCGAATTATACATGGAAGAAAAAGAAACTTTCCGGCTTTAACGCAAAGCCGCTATTGAAAAAGATTTATGATAATGGCAAACGTGTGTATGACAGTCCGTCAATAAAAGAAATCAGAGAATATTGCAGCAGTCAGGTTGACACACTGTGGGATGAGGTTAAGCGTTTTGAAAATCCACACGAATATTATGTTGATTTATCAGAAAATCTATGGAATATGAAGCAGGAGCTTCTGAACAAATACGAATAAATTAAGGAGTCTGGCGGTGTGCCGGGCTCTTTTTGTTTTTTTATACAGAAACGGAAAAAATTTACTATAAAGAAATGTAATTGTTTTATTGTAATTGATAAATAATAATCGTTGTAAAGAGTAAAATTTTTCAGGAGGGAAAACAGATGAAAAAAATTTCATTTATTTTATTAATTACAATATTAATATTTTCTTTTACCGGCTGTGGTGGAGGCGGCAAAGGTGACAATGCTGATGTTCACGTGTTTTATTACACATATTCCGACACTTATATTTCAAGTGTAAGGTCAGCTTTGGGAAAGGCTTTGAAATCTGCAGGCGTAAGCTATCAGGATTATGACAGTAACGGCAATCAGACTACGCAGACTGAGCAGGTTCAGACGGCAATAACCAAAGGTGCAAAGGCAATTGTTGTTAATATAGTAAACACTGGCTCTGACGATGCAGCACAGGGAATTGTTACACTTGCAAAAAATGCAGGTATACCTGTAATTTTCTTTAACAGAGAGGTGTCAAATGCAGTAGTTGACAGTTACGAAAAATGTGTTTTCGTGGGAACAGATGCAGCAGAAGCAGGGCATATGCAGGGTGAAATGATTGGCGAATATGTTGTTGATAACTTTAATGCTGTAGATTTAAATGGCGACGGGCAAATTTCGTATGCGTTATTTAAGGGAGAAGAGGGCAATAACGAGGCGATTTATCGAACAAATTATGCAGTGGAGGATGCCAACCGTGTGCTTACTGCGGCAGGTAAAAAACCGCTTGTTTTTTACGATTCTGCAAACCCTAACAAATACCTTGTTGATAAAAACGGTCAATGGTCTGCTGCAGCAGCAAACGAGTATATGACAACGGCGCTGACTTCTTTTAATGAAACCAACAACAATATGATTGAGCTTGTTATATGTAATAATGACGGAATGGCTGAGGGGGCGATTACAGCTCTTAATGGTGCAGGATATAACCTGGGAAATGATGGTAAATCAATTCCGGTGTTTGGTGTAGATGCTACAGATGCCGCAAAGTCACTTATAGCAGATAAAAAGATGGCAGGTACAATCAAGCAGGATGCAGAAGGTATGGCGGAAGCAATACAACGTCTTGTTTCAAACGCACTTGCAAATCAGGATTTACTTGAAGGAACAAATGATTTGAACAAAGACGAGGATGTTGCAAAAATAAGAATTGCGTATGCAAAATATCTTGGTGAAGAATAATGAAAAAACAGGGCTGTGTTACAGCAGCCCTGCCGGATAAGGAGGCGGGCTTGTGAGTGATATTTTGCTTCAGATGAAAAACATATCCAAAAATTTTCCGGGTGTTAAGGCTTTGGATAATGTGTCACTTACTGTAAGAAAAGGTACAGTTCACGCACTTATGGGTGAAAATGGAGCAGGCAAATCGACATTGATGAAATGCTTGTTTGGCATATATTCAAAGGATGCCGGAGAAATAATACTGGACGGAAAAAGTGTGTCGTTTAAAAATTCAAAGGATGCACTTGAAAACGGTGTTGCAATGGTACATCAGGAGCTTAACCAGGCATTGAAACGAAATGTTATGGATAATATATGGCTTGGCAGATACCCTACAGTGCTTAATTTTATTACGTCCGAAAAAAAGATGTATGATGATACAAAGGCTATATTTAAAGAGCTCAATATAAATGTTGATCCGAAAACGGTTATGAGCACTATGCCTGTTGCTCAACGGCAGATGGTGGAAATCGCAAAAGCTGTTTCGTATGATTCTAAAATTATTGTTTTTGACGAGCCGACTTCTTCTCTTACTGAGCAGGAGGTTGAACATCTTTTTAAAATCATAGAAATGTTAAAGCAACGTGGCTGCGGAATAATTTATATATCTCATAAAATGGAAGAGATTCTTCGTGTATCAGATGATATTACAGTAATGCGTGACGGAACTTGGGTTGCAACAGAGCCTGCAAGCGAAATGACGATGGATAAAATAATAAAGCTTATGGTTGGCAGGGATTTGACTGAGAGATATCCACCCAAAACAAACAAGCCGGGTAAAGTTGTTTTTGAGGTTGAGAATTTAAGCTCTGAGTATTCAAACTTAAAAGGCGTTACCTTCAATGTGAGAAAAGGTGAGATTTTAGGAATAGCAGGGCTTGCGGGTTCGGGCAGAACCGAGGTGCTTGAAAACATATTTGGCATAGCATCCAGAAAAGGCGGTAAGCTTAAACTTAACGGTAAGGAAATTCAAAATAAAAATCCCTCGGATTCTATAAAAAACGGTTTTGCATTGCTTACAGAGGAACGCCGTGCCAATGGGATTTTCGGAATACTTGATATATTGGAAAACACAACTATTTCAAATTTGAAAAACTACAAAGTTAAAAATCTTTTTTTAAGCAGGCGTAAAATGCAAAAGGATACAGAGTGGTCAATTAAAGCAATGCGTATTAAAACTGCATCTCAGAAAACACAAATACGCACTCTGTCAGGCGGTAATCAGCAAAAGGTAATACTTGGCAGATGGCTTCTGACGCAGCCTGAAGTGCTTTTGCTTGACGAGCCTACACGAGGTATCGACGTCGGTGCTAAATATGAAATATATCAGCTTATAATTGATTTGGCAAACAATGGAAAGTCGGTAATAATAGTGTCCTCCGAAATGCCTGAATTAATTGGAATTTGTGACAGGATACTGGTAATGTCGGGCGGCAGGCTGGCAGGTGAGGTTAATGCATCAAAAACCTCGCAAGAGGAAATAATGACGCTTGCTGCAAAATATGTGTAAAGGAGTGGAAGTATGGAAAACAAATTCAAATTCAGACAGCGTTATCGTGAGTTTATGGAGTTGGACAGCAGCAGAAAAAGAAAGGTCATAAGCGAAGGACTTATTGATAATTCACTTTACATTTTTATGGTGCTTGCAATTATTGTAATTGAGGTTATCAGCCCGAGGTTTTTGTCTGTTCCATCTATTGTGAATATTATTTCTTTGTCTGCTGCTAATCTGCCTATTGCACTTGGTATTGCAGGATGTATTATCCTTACGGGTACAGACTTGTCTGCAGGTAGAATTGTAGGCGCTGTTGCCTGTGTTTCAGCTTCGTTATTACAATCGGGTGGTTATGCAAACAAAATGTTTCCCAACATAGGAACACAGCCTATATTGCTTGTCATTTTTGTTGCTCTTGCAATAGGTGCACTTGTTGGACTGATTAACGGTTTTTGTACGGCTAAATTTAATTTGCATCCGTTTATAGTAACACTGTCCACACAGCTTATTGTGTACGGATTTTTGCTTATGTACCTTATGATTGGTACTAACAACGGACAATCAATTTCAGGACTTGACAGCTCATATACAAAGCTTATTACAGGCAGTAAAATCAGCATAGGTAACACGCCGATACCAAATTATGTTTGGTATGCAGTTGTTATAACTGCAATAATGTGGTTTGTTTGGAACAAAACAAAGTTTGGTAAGAATATGTTTGCTGTCGGTTCAAATCCTGATGCTGCAAATGTTTCAGGTGTAAACGTTACAAGAACGATTATATCTGTATTCACCCTTGCAGGTGTAATGTATGGCATAACAGGTTTTATTGAGGCGGCAAGAATAGGCTCAAACAGTGCTGCAACAGGTCTTAATTACGAGCTTGACGCAATTGCGGCTTGTGTAATCGGCGGAGTATCTTTTGTGGGCGGTATTGGCAGAATACGCGGAGTTATTATAGGCGTTGTGCTGTTGCGAATTATCTTTGTCGGACTTCAGTTTGTGGGAATAGATGCCAACCTACAGTATGTGATAAAGGGTCTTATTATTCTTATAGCGTGTGCAATTGATATGAGAAAGTATCTGGTGAGAAAGTAATGGCTAAGTTTAATATTTATAAGGATGTTTCAGTACCTGTAAAGGTGCTTGATATATTTATAATTGCAGGGATTGCAGCCCTTGTGATTATTACTGTTGCTGCACTTTTGGGGAGCCGGTTTTAAGCCTGCTCCTCAAATTTTCTTATATGTAAAAAATTTTTAATAGTATTTTTAAAAATAATATGATATAATGTTAATATAACTATCACGGAGGTATTTACAATTGAAAGACAGGATAAGGGCATTTTTTGCATCAATATTAATTATTTTATATACATGTTCTGTTGTCGGGGCGTCTTCGTCCAAATCTGTGTTGGGACCTGAAAAAATATCGGGCGGAAGAATACAAATAGCAGAAGGTACATACTATAATGAAAATGTGTTTTACAGTGATCAGTCTGGTGTTGGAAAGCAGTCTGAATACTTTTTTGAGTATGAAGCAAACGACAGTGTTGTTCCTATAATATCAAATGGTAATTCGATTTATGGAAGACACAATGTTTTAGAGTCATACAATATTTTAAAAAACCAAAAGCTTAATCCGATAGCAGGTATTAATGCGGATTTTTATTCATTGCAGACAGGTGTTCCGCTGAGTCATTGCATTACAGACGGATATGTGGTTACAAAAGACAGTCAGCCTCAGGACGCTGTAGGCTTTCTGGAGGATGGCACTGCGTTTATAGGTTATATGGGTATTTATATGACGATAAACAAAGACGGACAAAGTGTTGTTATAGAAAACGTAAACAAGTATCGCCAACCATATGCAGTATATCTTTTTACCGATGAATTTGGCAGTGAAACATACGATACCGCACCGGGAATGGTCATTGTATTAAGTGATATAAGTGACAGAATTACAATTGAAGGCAGTGCAACCGCCATAGTTGAAAGTGTGGATTATTATCAGGGTTCGGTTGGTATACCAAAGGGTAAATATGTAATTTCGATAAATGACAACTTAAAGGAGCAGGATAATTACAAATTTTTTGAAGCGTTAAAGCCTGGTGATGAGGTTGTTCTTAAAACATCATTTGAAGGTGATGAGAGGTTTAAAGATGCAGTTACGGTGATGGGTGGTTCGCAGGGCAGGCTTTTAAACAACGGTGTTGTTAATGACAAGCTTGAAAAAGGTGCAGCACCAAGAACTGCAATTGGTGTTAAGGAAGATGGTTCAACAGTTTTTTATACAATTGACGGCAGGCAGACAAATCACAGCTATGGAGTTCAGCTTACAACTCTGGCAAAACGTCTTGCAGAGCTTGGTTGTGTCGATGCAATCAATCTTGATGGTGGCGGTTCGACAACCTGTGCTCTTGTTATGCCGGGATACAGTGAATTTACAGTTGCAAATTCACCGTCTGATGGAAGTGTAAGAAAAAATGCCAACTTTTTCTTTTTAATCAATACTGAAAAACCGACAGGTGTTGCAGACAAAATGTATATATATCCTTTCGATATGAAGCTGTTGTCAGGTGCAGCATCAAAGGTTACTGCTGCAATGACTGATAAGAATTATTATGCAGTAGATGCACGTGGGGTTGAGTATACTGCGTCACGTGGTATTATTCAGCCAGACGGACAGTTCAGCGTTACAGGAAACGGAAGCTTTGAGATAACAGCTTTGAAGGACGGAATATCTGAAACGGTAACGTATAATGTATATGATAATCCAACTGACATTATTGCAAGAACGTCATCGGGTGTGGTTGACAGCATAGCAGCAGAGCCGGGTGAGCAGATACAGTTTACTGCTTCTGCAAAGTATTACAACAGTGAGCTTGTATCACAAAACAGCTGTTACAGCTGGACAGTTGATGACGAAAGAATAGGAACAGTTGATGGAAACGGATTGTTTACTGCTGGCGAAATTGAGGGAAGCAAGGGAGAGCTTTTAATTTCGGCAGGCGATACAACCAAAAAGGTTGAAATAAAGATTAAAGGTGAAACTGACACGCCGGAAAATTATCATATAATTGACGGATTTATGTATGATGGAGATACAATAAGTGTCAACATAACAAATGAACTGGGTGTTAAAGCTCAGTCTGAAAAGATTGTTATGAAAATCGACAGAAACGAAGTGGAAGCAGAATTTGCCGACGGTGTTCTCACTTACTTATGTCCTGAAGAATTTGAAAAGTATACGCACAGAGTATCTGTGACAGTTACAAATGAGTTTGACAATACAACAACTGCGTTTTTTGAAATCAAAGGCACTGAGGCTGTTGAGTGCGGATTTACAGATATAGAGCAAAACTGGGCAAAGGAAATTATACTTTATATGAACAAAAACGGAGTCATAAACGGATATACTGAGGATAGCGGTGAGCTTGTATTCAGACCACAGGATGGTATGACAAGAGCTCAATTTGCTGTGATGATTTCAAATTATCTTGGTGTTGACACTTCAAGCTATGACGGAGTAGAGCTTCCGTTTACCGATGCGGATGAATTGCCGTCGTGGGCGGCATCGCAGATTAAAGCAATGTACAGTATGAACGTTATCACAGGTCGCTCAGCAGACGATGGTGTGTATTTTGACCCGAACACTCAGCTTACAAGAGCTGAGGCGGCAACGATTCTTGCAAGAATTTTACCTGATCGTCTTTTGAAAGCGGAAATCAGCTTCGAAGACAAAGACGAAATACCTGACTGGGCAGAGGAAGGAATAGCCGTGCTTGTAAATTTAAAAGCAATGAACGGTTATGAAGACAACACAATTTTGCCATCAAATTATATAACAAGAGCAGAGTGTACAAAGCTTTTATATTCAGTTTTTTAAAAATGTGAATAAAAAACGCAGGACGGTAAAAAATATTATTGCATCGAAAAATATTATAAAAGGTAGGGTGTAATAATATGTCAGACAATCAGAACAAAAACAACAACCAGAACAATAATCAGAACAACAATCAAAACAATAACCAAAATAAAAACAACAATCAGAACAAGAACGATAAAAACAATAGTCAAAACAAAAGCAATTACTAATTACTGATTTTATATTAAAATAACGATGCAGTAAGCAGCCTTGTCAGATAAAGACAAGGCTGTTTGCTATGTTAAAATACATATAATAATAATAATAGAGCTAACAAATATTTATAATAAATGCTAAAATTGCAAAAATATATTGAAAATTTGACAACTTTGTGTTATTATATTAGAGTTAGTGATTGTACACATTCCTTGAAAGGGAGGATGAAATATATGGTTAATGTGGCGGTTTTGGGATATGGTACTGTAGGCTCTGGTGTTGTTGAAATAATTAACGGCGGAGAGTTTGCAAAAAAAGCCGGCGAGGAAATCAATGTAAAGGCAATACTTGATATAAGGGAGTTTGAAAACGACCCATATGCAAGCCTTGTAACAAAGGACTATGAAAGCATTATAAACGACGATGAAATAAGTATCGTTGTTGAAACAATGGGTGGTTTAACCCCTGCTTATGATTTTACCAAAAGAGCCTTGCTTGGCGGAAAAAGCGTTGTCACATCAAACAAAGAACTTGTTGCAACACACGGTGCAGAGCTTTTGAAAATTGCAAAGGACAAAAATGTAAGTTATTTGTTTGAAGCAAGTGTGGGCGGTGGTATTCCTATTATAAGACCGCTTAACAACTGTCTTGCAGCAAATGACATAACTTCTATTTTAGGAATATTAAACGGAACTACAAACTATATATTAACACAGATGTTCAAAAACGGAGTATCTTTTGAAAACGCACTTGCAGATGCCCAGTCAAAAGGTTATGCTGAGCGTAATCCGGCTGCCGATATTGAAGGTCATGATGCGTGCAGAAAGATTGCGATTTTGTCATCACTTGCATATGGCAAGCATATTGACAGCAACGAAATCAAAACAGAGGGCATCACTGGTATAACCTCTGAAGATGTTAAATATGCTGAAAGCGAGGGTTATAGCATTAAGCTTATCGGCAGAAGCAAAAACTGTGATGATGGTGTATATGCTTGTGTTTCACCTCTTATGCTTCCTGCAGGTCATCCGCTTTCAGATGTTGAAGATGTATTTAATGCGATTTTGGTAAATGGCAGCGCAACAGGTGAAGTAATGTTTTATGGTAAGGGTGCAGGAAAGCTTCCTACAGCCAGCGCAGTTGTTGCTGACGTTATTGACATAGTTAAACATAAGGGCTATGGTGCACCATTCTGGGAAGAGGGTGGCAAGGTAGTGAAGGATAACCCTGACACAGTAAAAATGTACATCCGTGCAAAAGACAATGGAAGAGGTCAGAGTGCTGTTGATGCAGTGTTTGGTGATGTGAAATATATTGCGGCACAAAGCGGTGAGGTTGTATTTATTACAAAGCCTGACACTGAAAATGCAATACTTAACAATATTGAAAAGCTGGAAAATGTTTTAGGAGAAAACAGCGTAATCAATACTATACCTGTTTTATGATAGCTGGGGGATGAATGAAGTTGAGCAGTTGCACAGTGAAAATTCCCGCAACCAGTGCTAACATAGGAAGCGGGTTTGATACAATCGGTGTAGCTTTACAAATGTATAACACAATAACTGTTGAGGAAATTCCCGAAGGGCTTGAAATAGTTGTAAATGACGAGTCTAACAGGTTTTTGCCGAAGGATGAGAGAAATCTTGTTTACCGTGGAATAAAAGCTGTTTTTGAAAAGGTCGGGTATTCGTGTCCGGGACTCAGAATAGAGCTTACCAACAATATTCCTGTAACACGAGGGCTTGGAAGCAGCAGTGCGGGTATTGTAGGCGGATTAGTTGCCGGCAACACCATTTGCGGCAACAAGCTTTCAGAAAGTGAGCTTATAACGCTTGCATGCAAGCTTGAAGGTCATCCTGACAACACCACACCTGCAATAACCGGCGGTTTTGCTGTAGCGGTAAAGACAGAACCCGTTTCGTACATCAGGCTTCCAGCCGATGCAGATGATTTAAGATTTGCACTTTTTATTCCAAGCTTTGCGCTTAACACAGTCCGTGCAAGAGGGGTGTTGCCTAAAGCGGTTTCACATACTGATGCGGTTTACAACACATCGAGAGCAGCTTTACTTACTGCGGCACTTATTTCAAAACGATACGATTTACTTGGCACAGCGTTTCAGGACAGATTGCATCAGCCTTTCAGAAAATGCTTAATTGGCGGAGTCAACAGGATTTTTAGATTTGGCAGGGAAAATAATGCGTATGGAACATATATAAGCGGTGCAGGGCCAACTGTTGTATCTGTTATAGATAAAAAATATGAAAAAGTATTTTACGAAAAGGCAAATGCCTTTTTGAGTAAATATATGAAAAACTGGAGTATTAAAATTGTTGGTATCGATAATAATGGCGTTACCGTTACTGATACAAAATGTTAGGAGGAATCAGACATGAGCTTAGTAGTAAAAAAATTCGGCGGAAGTTCAGTTGCAAATGCTGACAAGGTCAGAAATGTTGCAGAAATAATCACTGACGAATACAAAGCCGGAAATTCGGTTGTTGTAGTTGTTTCTGCACAGGGTGATACCACCGATGATTTTCTTGAGAAGGCAGCTGAGATAAACACAAAGCCTTCAAAACGTGAAATGGATGTTTTGCTGTCAGCAGGCGAACAGATTTCAATGGCGTTGCTTGCAATGGCAATTGAAAAAATCGGCTGTCCGGTTGTGTCACTAACCGGTTGGCAGGCTGGCGTTGTAACAAACAGCATATACAGCAATGCACGTATTAAGAAAATCAACACAGAAAGAATAAAAAAAGAACTGGATTCAAACAGAATAGTTATTGTTGCAGGTTTTCAGGGCATCAATAAGTATGATGATATTACTACTCTTGGTCGTGGCGGAAGTGACACAAGTGCTGTTGCTTTGGCTGCTGCATTGCACGCTGACAAGTGTGAAATCTATACAGATGTTGACGGTGTTTACACTGCAGACCCAAGAATTGTAAAAAACGCACAGAAGCTTGAGGATATATCGTATGACGAAATGCTCGAGCTTGCAAGTCTTGGTGCAAACGTATTGCACAACCGCTCTGTTGAGCTTGCACTAAAATATGGAGTTGAGCTTGAAGTTAAATCAAGCTTTGAACGTATAAACGGTACAATAGTTAAGGAGGTAAAAGACGTGGAAAAAATGTTAGTTAGAGGTGTAGCTCGTGACAACGATGTTGCTACAATTTCGCTTGTTGGTGTAGAAAACACACCCGGAAAGGCATTCAAAGTATTCTCACTTTTAGCAAAAGGAAATATAAATGTTGATGTTATATTGCAATCAATAGGCAGAGAAAACTCAAAGGATATTACATTCTCAGTTCCAACAGGTCAGTTGGAGCATGCTTTGGAATTGCTTAACGACAATCTTGATAAGCTTGGAGCAGAAAAAATTGACTGCTACAAGGATGTGTCAAAAGTATCAATTGTCGGTGCAGGTATGGTAAGCAATCCCGGTGTTGCGGCAACAATGTTTGAAGCTCTTTTTACTGCACAGATTAATATTCATATGATTTCAACTTCAGAAATCAAGATTTCTGTTATCATTGATGAAAAAGATGCTGAAAAGGCTGTAAGAGCAATCCACGACAAGTTCTTCGATCATGAGTGATTTTATAGAGGGCAGAAATCCTGTCACAGAAGCGCTTAAAGCAGGGCGTGAAATTGAAAAAATATTATATAGCGGAGTAGATGGTAGTATAAAAAAAATACTTGGTATCGCCCGCGACAGAGGTATTCCTGTAGTAAAGACGGATAAACGTAAGCTTGACGAAATATCCGAAACCAAAAGTCATCAAGGCGTTATTGCTTATGTTTCGGCACACAGCTATTGCACTGTTGATGACATTTTGAAGGTTGCAGAGGAACGCAACGAAAAGCCGTTTATTGTAGTGCTTGATGATATTGAAGACCCGCATAATTTAGGTTCTATTATGCGTACAGCAGAGGGCGCGGGTGTTCATGGAATTGTTATTCCAAAACGCAGAAGTGCAGGGCTTAACTCAACTGTTGCAAAAACTTCTGCAGGAGCAATTGAATATATGCCTGTGGCACGTGTTTCTAATCTTGCTCAGACTATTGAAAAGCTTAAGGATAAAGGCGTTTGGTTTTATGCAACGCATCAGGATGCAAAGCAAAGCTACAATGAAATTAAATATGATGGCGGTGTCGGGATTGTAATAGGCAGCGAGGGCAAGGGTGTAAGTCGCATCGTTGCCGAAAAGTGCGACTGCTTAATCAGTATTCCGATGAGGGGGAAGATTAATTCTCTGAACGCATCCGTTGCAGCAGGAATAATAATATATAACGTAGTAAGCAACAGGGGATAACCCTGTGACTTAAAACTAACAGATAAAGAGGTGTTACCGTGAGGGCAGTAGTTACAGTTTTAGGTAGTGATAAGGTTGGTATTATTGCAAAGGTTGCAACAATTCTTGCGGAATGCAATGTTAATATTTTAGATATTACGCAAACCACAATGCAAAACATATTCACTATGATAATGCTTGTTGATATATCAAGCTGTAATATACCTTTTGCTAAGCTTGTTGATAAGCTTGATGCTGAAGGTAAGGCTATCGGTGTTGATATTAAAACGCAGCATGAGGATATTTTTAATTCCATGCAGGAGATATAAATTAATATGATAAATTCAAGAAAAATACTAGAAACAATTAAAATGATTAATGAAGAAAACCTTGATGTTAGAACTATAACTATGGGTATTTCTTTAAGAGATTGTTGTGGCGAGGATATTGACAGGGTTTGTGAAAAAATTTATGATAAAATCACAAGCCGTGCCGAAAACCTGGTTGAAACAGGCGAAAATATTGAACATGAGTATGGAATACCGATTATAAACAA
Source organism: Clostridia bacterium (assembly GCA_045576675.1). Lineage (GTDB taxonomy): Bacteria > Bacillota > Clostridia > Monoglobales > Firm-18 > JAZNGX01. Next base: position 17,383 of record JAZNGX010000067.1, read on the forward strand.
GCGTATTTCTGTTACTCCTGTTTCAATGATTGGTGAAAGCTGCAACACAGACAGTTACGTTAAAATTGCTCAAACACTTGACAGAGCAGCCAACACAACTGGTGTAAACTTCATTGGTGGTTTTTCTGCGTTGGTACATAAGGGGTATACCAAGGGTGACAGAATTTTAATTAAGTCAATTCCTGAGGCTCTCGCAACTACCGAAAAGGTTTGTTCTTCTGTTAATGTAGCTTCAACAAAAGCAGGTATTAATATGGATGCTGTTTATGAGATGGGCAAAATTATTAAAGAAACTGCGGAACTTACCAAAGACCGTGCAGGCTTTGGTTGTGCAAAGCTTGTTGTTTTTTGTAATGCAGTTGAGGATAACCCTTTTATGGCGGGGGCGTTCCATGGCATAGGTGAGCCTGAAACTGTTATTAATGTTGGTGTATCAGGTCCCGGTGTTGTAAAAAAAGCTCTTGAGAAGGTTAAGGGTGAAGATTTCAGTGTTGTTGCCGACACAATAAAACGAACAGCTTACAAGATAACAAGAATGGGGCAGCTTGTTGCAAAGGAGGCTTCTGAAAGGCTTAATGTTCCTTTTGGTATTGTTGACTTGTCGCTTGCGCCAACTCCTGCTATTGGAGATAGTGTAGCATACATTCTTGAAGAGATGGGTCTTGAAAAGTGCGGAACACACGGTACAACAGCGGCACTTGCACTTCTTAACGATGCAGTTAAAAAAGGTGGGGTAATGGCATCGTCACACGTTGGTGGATTAAGTGGTGCATTTATTCCTGTTTCAGAGGATGCTGGTATGATAGATGCTGCAAATATCGGAGCATTGTCCCTTGATAAGCTTGAGGCAATGACTTGTGTATGTTCTGTTGGTCTTGATATGTTTGCTGTTCCGGGTGACACAAGTGCAGAAACGCTTTCTGCTATCATTGCTGATGAAGCTGCAATAGGTATGATTAACACAAAAACAACCGCTGTTCGTGTTATTCCTGCACCAAATTCAAAGGTTGGTGACAGAATCGAATTCGGCGGCTTGCTTGGGCATGCATATGTAATGCCTGTAAGTAAATATGATAGTAGTGTATTTGTTAAACGAGGCGGAAGAATTCCTGCACCGATAAATAGCTTGAAAAATTAATGATTGATGAAAAACAGCGTAACAAGTTTACGCTGTTTTTTGTATATTTTTTCATATTGCCGCAAATAATAGCATTATGAAAGGGGCGTATATATGAAAAAGTTATTAAAGAGCAAAACATTATATGTGGTGTTGGGAATATTCGTTGTGGTTATAGCGGTAAATGGATTTCTATCAAGAATACGTGAGTTCAATTCTCAAATAGAACAATATACAACAGGATACAATATAGAAGTTAAGGATGCAGAAGAATATATTGACGATTTTGTATACGAACCACCAAAAAATATTATTTTAGAAGAACCAGAATCAGAAGAAACAGAGAGTGTACCAGTGTCTGCACCTGTTGTACAAATAATGTTACCGTTACAAGGAGAACTACTTGCTGAACATTCCAACGACGAATTAATATATAACAAAACAATGGAAGATTGGAGAATACACAACGGTATAGATATTGCTGCAGAAATAGGTACAGCAGTTAAAGCTGCGGCGGACGGAAAGGTTGTAAAAGTTGGTTATGATGGTATGGATGGATTTGTTGTAGAAATAAATCACGAAAGTTTTGTAACAAAGTATTGTGGACTTCAGGAAAGTGAATTATTAAAAATTGATACTGAAGTCAAACAAGGTGAAGTAATAGGAGGAGTTGGTACAACTATTGAAACAGAAGCTTCTGAAACTCCACATTTGCATTTTGAACTAATCAAAGATGGAAAAAGCGTAAATCCGCTTGAATATGTTGAAAATAACGTATTGTAAAATCTGAAAGCTTATGTTAAAATACCTTAGAGGTGTTTTTACATGGATAAATTTGAAGTATATCAAAGCTTACTGCTCGAATGGAACGAGAAAATGAATCTGACAGCAATAACAGAGCCGGATGAAATACAAATCAAGCATTTTGAAGACAGTCTTACCTGTCTTAAATCAGGATATATAAAAGATAAAGATAAAATAATAGATGTTGGAACAGGGGCGGGCTTCCCGGGAATACCGATAAAATTTGCCAATGACACTGTTGATTTGACACTGATGGACAGCTTGAATAAAAGACTTATGTTTCTGAGTGAGGTATTAAAGAAAACAAATACTTCAGCAGAACTGATTCATATGCGAGCAGAAGAAGGCGGTCAAAATCCTAAATACAGAGAAAAGTTTGATGTGGCAGTAAGCAGAGCTGTTGCAAATTTGTCGGTACTGTGTGAATACTGTCTTCCTTATGTAAAAGTAGGCGGATACTTCCTGGCTATGAAGAGCAAGGATTATGAAGAAGAATTGTTGCAGGCAAAAGACTTGATAACGCGATTGGGTGGTAATATCAAAGAAGTACAGATGCATACATTGACAGGTGGCGAGATTACGCATAGCATAATTATAATAGAAAAAACTGGAATAACACCAAAAACATATCCCAGAAGAGGCAAAAAGGTAGGAAAATAAGAAAAAAACAAATGTTCAAAAAAATTTTAAAAAAATCAAAAAAAAGGTTGACAAACATAAAACAATATGTTAGAATAATTGAGCTGTCTGAGAAACGGCTCTGAAACACAAAAAACTTTTTTAAAAAAGTTTGAAAAAAGTGTTGACAAACGAAAAGTTATGTGTTACAATAATTGAGCTGTCTAACGAGACGGTAACACAATAAAAAATAATTTTCAAAAAAGTTACAAAAACTCTTGACAAAATTATTCAAAAGTGTTAAAATTAAATTCCCTTAACTTATAAGGGTGCTTGAAGTTTGAAAAGTGAATAGCGAAGAGAAAAGGTGTACAAGAAGTACAACCAAGTTCTCGTCAAAACCTGAGTTTTTTATACTCAAAAAGAAGAGAAACGAATTGAGCTAAGAGAATGCTCGATTAAATATTTAATCGAGAGTTTGATCCTGGCTCAGGACGAACGCTGGCGGCATGCCTAACACATGCAAGTCGAACGGAGCCATGGAACAGATCCTTCGGGTGAAGTTCCGGAAGCTTAGTGGCGGACGGGTGAGTAACGCGTGAGTAACCTGCCTCTCAGAGTGGAATAACGTTCCGAAAGGAACGCTAATACCGCATAACGTTATTGGACGGCATCGTCTGATAACCAAAGATTTATCGCTGAGAGATGGACTCGCGTCTGATTAGCTAGTTGGTGAGGTAACGGCTCACCAAGGCGACGATCAGTAGCCGAACTGAGAGGTTGATCGGCCACATTGGGACTGAGACACGGCCCAGACTCCTACGGGAGGCAGCAGTGGGGGATATTGCGCAATGGGGGCAACCCTGACGCAGCAACGCCGCGTGAAGGATGAAGGTTTTCGGATCGTAAACTTCTTTAAGTGTGGAAGAAATTGACGGTACACACAGAATAAGCCACGGCTAACTACGTGCCAGCAGCCGCGGTAATACGTAGGTGGCGAGCGTTGTCCGGATTTACTGGGTGTAAAGGGCGTGTAGGCGGGATTACAAGTCAGATGTGAAATACCGAGGCTTAACTGCGGGGCTGCATTTGAAACTGTAATTCTTGAGTGGTGGAGAGGCAGGCGGAATTCCCGGTGTAGCGGTGGAATGCGTAGATATCGGGAGGAACATCAGTGGCGAAGGCGGCTTACTGGACAGTAACTGACGCTGAGGAGCGAAAGCGTGGGGAGCAAACAGGATTAGATACCCTGGTAGTCCACGCTGTAAACGATGGATACTAGGTGTAGGGGGTATCGACCCCCACTGTGCAGCAGTCAACACAATAAGTATCCCACCTGGGGAGTACGACCGCAAGGTTG
>JAZNGX010000068.1:0-23614 GCA_045576675.1 Clostridia bacterium
GAGGCATTCGGTGTATTGCAATAGACGACGGTGTTGATACATCCTTAAATGGTTATCAACAAATTGCAACCTTTAAGAATATGAATAATGCAATGTATCCAAGAGACATATCCGAAAAGACAAGGTCAGCATACAAAACCAAATCGGAATCAGGTTGGTTCCTCGGCAGTAAAGCACCTTATGGATACCAAAAGGACCCGAAGGACAAGCATCATCTTATAATTGACGAAGAGGTAGCACATATCGTAAGACACATATTCGACTTGGCAAATCAAGGCTATGGAAAAAGGAAAATAACCAAAATTCTTCACGAAGAAAAAATTCCTACTCCTGCCGCCTATGCAAAGGCTCAGGGGATGAATCATTATTCTGCTATGACCGCACACGATGATGAATGTTATTGGTGTGATGATACTGTGGGTGATATGCTTATAAACGAAGTTTACATAGGCAATATGGTAAACCACAGAAAAGAAAAACCTTTTAAGTCAAAGAAGTTCAGGGATGTACCAAAGGATGAATGGATTGTGGTACAAAACACCCATGAGCCGATAATTGATAAGCAAACCTTTGATGAAGTACAAAAACTGCTTGAAAGTCGGTCAAGAGAAACCAAAACAGGCGAAACACAAATTTTTGCTAAGATAATAAAATGCATGGATTGTAAAAAAGCCTTGGTGTTCTCCAATGCGACCAAGTCTTATGTATGTAACACATATAACTTAAAAGGCAAGCAATACTGCCCGTCTCATTACATAAGGTATGACGAGTTATATGGTGTAGTCCTTGCAGACATCTACACAAAGACAGTACTCTTAGAAACCGACAGAGATGCCCTATACAAAGCGGCACTTAAATGCAACGAGCAAAAAATTATGGCAGAAACCAAAGACAATCAGCGAAAGCTTGCAAAGGCAAATAAACGAATTGGTGAGCTTGAACTCCTGATAAAAAAGACATATGAAAATTCAGTCTTAGGGCATTTATCAAGCGAGAGAATGGCATCGCTTCTTGCAGGATACGAAGAAGAACAAGCGGAATTAAAAGCCGAGGCATCAAGGGTAGAAAGCGAACTTAACGAATACCACAAGTCAAAGGACAATGCCATAGACTTTGTAAACTTAATTGAAAAGTATATCGGAATTAAAGAACTCACATACGAGATTCTCCATGAGCTTATAGACAGAATTGAAGTCGGCGAAAAGTATGAATATCAGGGCGAAACTTATCAGGATATAAATATCTACTACAAATTTGTTGGAACTGTTGAAATCTTAGAGGATTTATGTTATACTAAGGATGCAAGTTAATAGGAATCAAAAGTTTAGAGATAAAAGGTGCGATACAGGGCACTCCCTTAAAAAGAGTAACAGTCCTGTTATCCGTACCACGTCGAAGCAAAGTTCGCTTTGCTTCGATTTTTTTATACAAAAAAAGTCATCCGCCCGCTTCCTTGCTTCTCCTTTTTCGCAAAAAGTCACGCTCGGCTCGTCTGCTCGGTTGTAAACGATCTCGCAACGACTCGCTGTCGCTACCAACTTTTTGCGAGTTTTATATTGACACGTTATGAACATTCGCACCAAAAAAGCAACAACAAATTCTTAACCGAATTTGTTGTTGCTTTTATATTATCTTAAAAACTCACTGATTTGTTTATTTTTTTTAACAAGCATTAAAAGAGGAACACCAAGGGCATAACACGAAATAAGCTGCCCTGCGCCTACAGTGAGCATATTTACATACCACAAGCCACCAAACTGCACTGTTAAATACCCGCCCACAATAATCGCATTAAGCAAAACAGGTGGCAATGCTGCAAGCCATTTGTTTTCCCTTAATTTATATGTGCAAACAGCTGCAAACAAGGTTGTAAGGCTGCCGAAAATTATATCCACAATACTTCCCGTATATATATTGGCAACAAGACACCCCACAAAAACTCCCCATATAGCAACAGGCGAAACTGCCGGCAGCAATGTCAATGCTTCTGAAACTCTAATCTGTACCACGCCAAAGCTAAGTGGTGCAAGAATAATCGTCAGCACTGCATAAACAGCTGCTATCGCTGCAGCCATAACTATTCTTTTGATTTTCATACTGTAACCCCTTTAGTTGTACTTAAGCTCTAAAAGCTGTGCAAGCTCAGTTGCTCTCCTGGTAATAAATTCAAGGTCCTCTCCCTCTATCATTACACGAACCAATGCTTCTGTTCCTGATGGTCTTATCAGAACTCTACCCTTGCCCTCAAACTCAGCATTAAGACGTTCAATTTCTGCCACAATTAATGTATCCTCTTTGTAAGCCTCCATATTTTCACGCTTAACCTTTGCGTTAACAAGCACCTGAGGCATAACCTTCATTACAGATGCAAGCTGTGACATTGTTTTGCCACTGTTTTTAAACACGGACAAAAACTGCAATGCAGTAATAAGACCGTCGCCCGTAGTATTATACTGCGGAATCACAATATGTCCAGACTGCTCACCGCCTATCGAATAGCCATTAGCACGCATTTCTTCAACAACATATCTGTCACCAACCTTGGTTTCAATAACATTAAGACCATATTCCTGTGCCATAAGCTTTAATCCAAGATTGCTCATAACCGTTACAACAATTGCGTCGTCTTTTAAATTACCTTTATTATGCATATCAAGAGCACAAATTGCAATAATTTTATCACCGTCAACCAGTTCGCCCTTTTCGTCAATTATAAGAACTCTGTCAGCATCACCATCAAATGCAACACCAACATCTGCCCCGTGGCTGACAACAAACTCCTGCAGATGCTTAAGATGAGTTGAGCCACAGTCTGCATTAATGTTTGTTCCGTCAGGCGTATTGCTGATTGCGAAAACAGTTGCCCCCAAATCCTCAAAAACCTTTGGAGCAATCGCAGAATTAGCACCGTTTGCACAGTCCACCGCTATCTTCATACCCTTTAAATCAGAGCTGATAGTTGATTTTGCAAACGCAATATAATCAAAAACAGCATCATATTTGTGGGTTATAGTTCCAACCCCTGCACCTTCAGGCAGTTCAATGGGTGCTTCATTAACAATAAGTGCTTCTATTTTATCTTCAGTTTCATCACTTAACTTAAATCCGTCATTTGAAAAAAACTTTATTCCGTTATATTCCATAGGATTGTGTGACGCGGATATTACAACTCCGGCATCTGCTTCATACAATCTTGTAAGATATGCAACAGCAGGAGTCGGTACAACACCAAGCATAATAACCTCCGCACCGATTGAGCATATTCCTGCAGCCAAAGCACTCTCAAGCATATCCCCAGATATTCTTGTATCTTTACCGATAAGGATTTTTGGCTTATGATTATTCTCCTGTGATAAAACATATGCCCCCACTCTGCCAAGCTTAAACGCAAGCTCTGCAGTAAGCTCCTTATTAGCAATTCCTCTTACGCCGTCAGTACCAAACATTCTTGCCATATTGATAACACTCCTATATTCATAGTCTCATATATTTTAACATATATTTTATTAAATTTCAAGTGCGGAGGTTTATTATGTGCAGGTTAAATGATTTAAGAAATAAAGAAGTTATAAATATTTCAAGCGGAAAACGCCTGGGTTTTGTATGCGATGTTGAATTTGATATTATCAACGGCAAAATTCTTGCCCTTATTCTTCCACCAAGAAAAAGCAGCATTTTTTCTTTTGTAAAGGATGATGATACTATCATCAAATGGAACCAAATAAAGAAAATAGGCAACGATATAATAATTGTTGACTTTGAAGAAAAAACATCTTGACAAATGTAGCTACAACTGTTATACTACAGTTGTAGCTACATTTGTAATTGGAGGGGTAAATTATGTCAAACACAAAACATACAATAACAGATTCCGAATACGAAATTATGAAAATATTATGGAAATCCGATACCAAAATGACCGTTGCGGATGTTGTAAAAGAGCTTGACGGCAACGACTGGACTGCATCCACCGTATCCACCTTTTTGCAAAGACTTTTGAAAAAAAACATAATAGCGTGTGACAAAAAAGGAAAAACAAATCTGTATTATCCTGTTTTAACCCGCAACGACTATGATATCAGTGAAACAGAAAGCTTTTTATCAAAGCTGTACAAAGGGTCTGTGAAAAACCTTGTTGCCGCACTTTATGAAAACGAAAAGCTTTCAAAGCAGGATATGTCTGACTTAAAGAAAATGTTTGAATTGGAGTAAAAACTATGGACGAGCTATTTAAAACAGTATTAACTTTAAGTATTTTGGGATTTGCATTAATTGCAGTGTTACTTGTTTTAAAACCGGTCACGGTAAAAAAATTCCCTGCAAAATGGCAATACTACGTATGGATTGTGGTAGCACTTTCTATGATTGTCCCTGTTTATAAAATGATACCGGAAAAAGAAGTTCAAAAAATTTCTGCCGTATCACAGCTTGTTATACCGCAGCCGCAAAATACTGTTACTGAAACAGAACAGGAAAACAACGTTGTTATTCCTCTTGATACTGAAATAAAAATCAGTGACACTAAAAACCTAAAAGCAATTGAGTTGATTACATACATATGGCTTTTAGGCGTAATCATTTTTTTAACAGTTGTCACAATAAGCTATATTGTATTCACTGTACGCAGACATAAACACTCGGTACTCTTAAAAAACTACGATGTTTTAAACGAAGTAAAAAAACAACTTAAAATCAAACGAGGCATTAAACTAAGAATGTCAACTGATACCGGCTCACCAATGCTTGTCGGAGTATTGTTCCCTGCAATATACATTCCTTGCAAGGAGATACCGGATGACATGCTTAGATTGGTTTTTATCCACGAGCTTACTCATTTTAAAAGGAAAGACTTGATTATAAAATGGTTTGCATTATTTGTAAATGCAGTACATTGGTTTAACCCACTTTCATATCTGCTATGTGCAAATCTAAGCGAAGCCTGTGAGGTTTCGTGCGATATGGAAGTAACAAAGAATATGAATGACGAGGAACAAAAATTGTATATGAAAACAATTCTGGATTTAGTTGAGGTGAAATAATGCTTGAAAACTTATATACAACTAAAATGAGTGCAGACAAAAAAGTGTTACAACTGCGTTTTTTAAAGATTCGCTCTAACAACGGTATGGCATCAAGAATAATATGCATAGCATTATTCATTGCACTACTGATTGTAATTACAATATCATCAATAATTACTGCTGTTAACACGACCGGTAATTATACAATGACAAAAAAAGAATTTGCAGACTATCTAAAAAAACCTATCGGTTCAATAATGGCTGAATTTGACTATATAGATAATAACAAGCTGGTTTTTCATTATATCGACGGCTTTTTTGTAATCAATCGTCAGACATATGATATAATGCACATGATTAATTTAAATAAGCTTAACATTGCACCGCACCAGCAAGGCAGTTATGGTCTTGATATAAAAATCAGCAACAACGGCAAATATGCATACCTATCCAGCTACGGACAAAGTGACGAAATTAAAGACTTCGACAATTATATAATCAATCTTGAAAACGGAAATATAAAAATTGGTAATATTCCCAATGGAACAGAATTATTTACCAATTATGCCGACACACTTTCTACAGTAAAAGATATATATGGTTGGTGCAGTGACAAATGCATTAGTGAAGGTGATATTAAAACCTATTATCTTACTGTTCAGGAGAATACTACCTCTGCGATTCAACTTGTTGCGATAAATCACAACGATAGCAATACGGCTATGCGTTACATATTTGGTGAGAACTATGTTAGTGTCGCAAAGCTTCAAGAAAACATTATTAAAAGCTCACTTGCAGAAGGTGAAGAAATACTTGTAAACAGTGCTGATGGACGTGAGGTTGACGCCATAACTGCAAAACTGATAATTAACGAAATAAGCAAATATATGCAGCTAAAGCCAGTTTTGTTAAAAGATGGCAATTACGACGTAAAGGTTTATCAGGTTTGGAAAAATGACAGTTCTATTCCACGAATATTTATAATTGACAACTACAATAAAAAGCTTGTTTTATCCGCAAATTTAAACAAACAGGCTTATTCAGTTATTTCAAATATTCTTAATCAACCACAAACCAGCTTATATGATATGGCTGTAGAATTTCTCGAAAACGAATTTCACAGAGTTTATGATTCATATTATGACATTCAAAGTCTGACTATATCTAACTGGCAGGAAAATGGAAATGAAGCAACCTTCTTTTACAAAATGACCTTTCTCTATTATAACCGAGACCCTGACAAAGCTGAATATATCCAAGAGGCAAAAAAACGGAGCCAAAAAGAATATGAAGTGTTATACAACGATTATCTGGCATTAAAAGAAGCAAACCACGAATTTAAGGTTGTCCTTAACGGTGATAAATTAGAATTGTTTTCAAATATAGCACCAAAAGGGACAGAATGGTCACCAATCAGAATTGATGATTATGTTATAAGTGAATAGGGGGACATACCATGCTGGAAAAAATGTTTACTACAAAAATGAGTATGGACAAAGAAAAATTGCAAAGTCGTTTTTCAAAAATCAGCTCTAAAAACGGGACGACGTCAAGAATTACAGCTATAGTTCTATTTACGTTTGTCGTAATATCTATAATGGCTGTTTCAGTGTGTGTTTCAGTAAATAAACTCCGCAACTACACGAGTGATAATCCAAATGTAAATTCCTTATACGAATTTAAAGAAACATACATCGGAGATGCACCTGTAGTAAGAAAAATAGTTGATTTAACAAATATCACAACATATAACGTTGAAAGCATAGAATTAAAAACCGATGTCCAACCCTATCGTTTAATTGTAAACTTTGGCGTTGATAATCGTGCAAATTACAGATTAATTGACGAAAACAACCTTAACAAAATGTCCGGCATTATATTTGCTTTGATACATAATACCGATGAAATACTATATCGCTTTTATGATGATTATTCAAAGGATATAGACGATACTTTTTATTCGGCATATTATAACAAACAAAACCTGTGTGAAAGAATAGATAATAACACAATAACAACGGAAACTATAAATGCTTCTGCAAAAGACATAAAAGCATTTGAGCAATATTATAAAACGATAATGTCAACAGAGGTTGCAATTGCAAAAAATGAATTTATTGAACATGTGTATGAATTCATTGGAAACGATTGTGAGATAATCACAAACAGCGGTATAAGCAAAAATATACTCATTGATAATATGCCAGAAAGTGAAGTTGCCATTCTTGAAAGAATACTAAACAATAAAACAATAGGAAAGTATTATGGAACAGGCATATCGACACAGCTTATTATATATGATATAAGAAATTTCAAAACCGACGAATACAAAAAATGTGCATTCTTGTATCACATACATCCGGATATGGGTCTTGTAATAGTTGGCGAAAGCTTCATAACAGACAGCGAATCTGATGAATTAATAAACCTCATAAATTCCTATAAAAATTAGTATTATTTTCAAGGAGTGTTTTTTGTGAAAAAAACAATTATATTTTTAATGATACTTTCAATATTTTGCGTTACTTCGTGTCAATATAACAATAAAAAAACAACAGTTTCAGAAAGTATATTATCAACCATCTCCTCCTTGCCTGAAACAAGAGAAATGGGCACCGATAATGAAACGACAGCATACTCTGTTTTAACAAAAGCATTGGAGGATTATAATTATAATATTGAAACACAAACAATTAATTATACACTTGCAGATAACGGCATTGCAATTGAAGCAAGTAATCCATTTCCCATTAACTTGAAAAAACTCAAAGAAGGAAAAACAAACAACATAATTGCAAAACACAAGCAATATAATGCCTCAAATAAGGATATTATTATATCTGCACATTATGACACATCACCATATCCAGGGGCAAATGATAATGCTTCAGGGGTAGCAGTCCTTTTAGAATTAGCAAAAAATATTAACAACACAAATCAATATAATATTATTTATGTTTTATTTTCAGGAGAAGAAAATTTCTTGTTGGGGTCGGAATACTATGTCAGCAAATTAACCGACGAAGAAAAAAGCAATATTGCTGCAGTTATAAATTTAGATACCCTTAGCGGTAATGCCGAGCCTGAAATATCCTTTGCCGGACAAGCTTACACACAAGCATATTATTTGTTTCAGGATACTTTTGAAAAACACTTAGCTGTTAACCTAAACCCACCTTATTCAAGCGGTGATGAAATTCCGTTTAATAAAGCAGGCATACCCTCCTTATCAATCGGACAGGAAGGGGAAAACCTTCATACAACTAAAGATACAATAGAAAACCTTGATATGGCTGATTTGATTAAAGTATATTCAGTCATATCAGAAGCAATAAAAGAACTGTAATACTTACTAAATCATAATTATAGGTGAATAACAATGCTGGAAAAATTATTTACAACCAAAATGAGTGCGGATAAAAGAACGTTACAAATCAGATTTGCAAAAATACAAAATAAAAACAAAGTATCAAAAGTGTTGACAATTACCACTTCAATTGTTATCACATTGATGATACTTGCAACATCTGTAGTTATAGCAGTGCACAACGCAACTGACTATACCTATGACAATATTATAATTACTCTTGATAACAGTGAGCTTAAATTCAATAACAGTCCGTTTTTTTATAACAACACAGTATATCTGCCCTTAATAGAATTAAATGACAGATTGGGTTTATCGGATAAAACCAAAATTACAACTGACGGCAATCAAATTATGATACAAATAGACGGACACGAAAGCAGTTATGAAATCAATATAGGGGATAACAAGATAGTATATTATAATATATGGAACAATTCAAAGGCAGATGTTTTAACTCCGTACGAGCCTGTTGTGGTAAATGCTATTACATACATTCCTTTTGATTATATAGAATGGATTTACAACAGATATAATTACAGCTTTAATATTGATTTTACATACAAAGATATAAACAACAATGTTCCATATCATAACAACGCAGAATTCTTAACATATTCATACATTTGTGACTTACAATTTCAAGTAGATAACGGACATTTCCCGTGGAGATTAGATTATGAGCAAGTCATACAAATGTATCTTTCAGGAATCGGAGAAAATGTAGAAAACGGCAAGCTGATTTCATTTTCAGGTGACAGTACAAAATGCAGCGGTGATTACAAAATTAGTGATAAAACATATCGAATCGAATTATTTAAGCCTGTTGATACAAGCGAACATGGTATCTGGATTGTTCGTTCTTTCGAAAAAATAAACTAAATTCTAAAAGGAGTGTGATTAATGAAAAAGACAACATTTGTTATTACTTTGCTGTTTATCATTTTTTCAACTGCCTTTGCAGGTTCAATAGATGTAGAGTTATTAGCCGATAATGAGGCATTGGTATTCATCGGTTGTGTGGACGATTATACAGTAACTTATGAAGAGCCAAATTACCCAAACACAGAGTATTCAGTGACAATTACGCCGCATAAAAAGCTCAAGGGTGATGTGACAACTTACAAATCAATGTACTTTGAAAACGTTGAAACAGGGAAAATCAAGTTAAAAGAAGGCACAAGCTATCTGTTCGGTTATTTAAAAAACAAATTATATTTATGGGAGCTTGACGAATATAATAATCTGTTTGACTGGGAAATTGGCAAATATACCAAGGATAGTATTATTCTGAAAGAAAGACACAACGACAGTATATCGGGCGGAATGCAGAAATTATTAAACGACAATTCGTTTGTGCTTGCAGAACAAAAACGCCAAAGCACAAATAAGCAGATAACATCTACTGACACAACACAAAAGCCATTGATATTTATATATGTAATACTAATACTATTCATATTGCTGATTATATTAAGGAGGAGAAAATACAATGCTTGAAAACATATACACAACAAAAATGAGTGCGGATAAAAGAGCATTACAACTGCGTTTTTCTAAAATCCGCTCACATAGCGGCAAAGCTTCAAAGCTTATGGCGGCTCTTATTGCCATAATACTTGTTACAACAATTCTTTTGGCGACTATCGTTATGGCGGCAATAGACGGAATTGAAAAAGATAAAACCACAATAACTCTTATATCAGACGGCAAAGAAATAGAATTAAACAACAAGCCGTTTGTTGAAAACAATGTTCTGTATCTTCCTCTGCGTGAGCTGTTTGAAAAGCTTGATGTTCTTGATGATGACTACAGTTCGATAGATTGGAACGATGGTAAAATTATTATTAAATACAGCGAGAATATAGAGTTTGGCAAAGTAACATCTAATATACGAACAGTAAATTTCTGCTACGGAATAGAAATCGGCAAGTCAGAAATTACACTAAATCCACCAGACACACTTCCTGATAAATTTGAAGCAATGGCACTTCCTGTTACAGACGAGATGAATTCCGCACCGATATTAAAGGACAGCACAACCTACATACCGTGGGAATACATAGACATAATGCTTAGCAAAGCCTTACTTATAGAAGGTAATTACAATCTTGTTTGCACGATTTCTGGCGAATATCCGTCTGCATTTGTGATGCCGTGCCTTTTTATGCCCATTGACATATTTGAAATAACAATGCCTTATGGAAACAGATATCATCCAATAACAGGCGAAACAACCAAGCACAACGGCGTTGACCTAAAAGCCAACGAAGGCACAGATGTTTTTGCCGCATCACAAGGCACAGTAACCAAAGCAGACTATGATTCCGAAAAAGGTAACTATATTGTTATAACTGACGAAAATGGAGTATCAACAGCATACAATCATCTGTCAGTGATAAATGTTTCTGTCGGCGACACAGTCAACAAACGTGACAACATTGGTAAATCAGGCAAAACAGGTATGGCAACAGGCCCACATCTGCATTTTGAAGTAAGCATAAACGGAACTCACTACAATCCTGAGCTTTTCTGGTGAAACTAAAGAAAGAGAGTATGAAAAAATCCAACCGAATTTTTTCATACTCTCTTTTAACAATTATGCTTTTAATATATCATCTATAAGCTTTAATTCTTCACTTGTAAAATCAACGTTATCAATAGCTTTTGCACTGTCGATAATCTGTTCAGGTTTAGACGCACCAATTAAAACACTGGTTACTTTTTTGTCACGCAACACCCACGCCAAAGACATTTGTGCAAGAGTCTGACCACGTTCAACAGCCATAGCATTAAGCTTTCTAACCTTACTTATAAGCTCTTCGGTTATGTTTTCATTTTTCAAAAATCTGCCATCACGCTTAACTCTGCTGTCTTCCGGAATACCATTTATATATTTATCTGTCAATACACCTTGTGCCAACGGACTGAAGGCTATCAAGCCGCATCCGTTTTCGTAAGCATAATCCTTTAATCCATCTGTTTCAATCCATCTGTCAAGCATAGAATACCTTATCTGATTTATTACAAAGGGGCATTTTAACTCCTTTAGTATTGCCATTGCCTTTTCCGTTGTTTCTCTGTCATAGTTTGATATACCTGCATATAACGCCTTTCCGCTTTTAACGATTGAGTTTAATGCAAGCATACTTTCCTCCAACGGAGTATCCTTATCCATTCTGTGATGATAGAATATGTCTACGTAATCAAGCTTCATTCTTTTTAAGCTCTGGTCACAGCTGGAAATCAGATACTTTCTGCTTCCTCCATCGCCATAAGGGCCATCCCACATAAAATAGCCAGCTTTTGTGCTTATAACAAGCTCATCACGATACGGCTTTAAATCGCCATTGATTATTCTGCCAAAATTTTCTTCAGCACTTCCCGGTACAGGGCCGTAATTATTCGCCAGATCAAAATGAGTGATACCTGCATCAAATGCAGTTTTACACATATTAACCATATTATCAAAGCAATCCTTTGAACCAAAGTTGTGCCAAAAGCCTAAAGACACAAGTGGCAACTTCAAGCCACTGTTCCCGCTTCGGGCATATTTCATTTTATTATATCTGTTTTCATCTGCATTATATACCATAAAATCACCGCTTTCTTATTTATATTATGTATATATTCAGCCTATAATATCCGATAAATTTCCTTGTATTTTTTCGGCAACATCAGGCTTGTTCATAGAATACACGTGAACATTTGCAATCCCGTTTGCAAACAAATCAATAATCTGGTCTGTTGCATAGGCAATGCCTGCCTGTTTCATCGCATCAGGTGAGTTGCCAAA
This sequence comes from Clostridia bacterium, assembly GCA_045576675.1. Lineage (GTDB taxonomy): Bacteria > Bacillota > Clostridia > Monoglobales > Firm-18 > JAZNGX01. The sequence continues at coordinate 12,185 of JAZNGX010000068.1, forward strand.
CTTATCTACAAGGCTTTTAAAGCGTTGTGGCATAAATGAGCCCGAAAGCTTTATTGCACGTTCAACCTGATTTGCATTTGTAATAGGCATAATTCCCGGAATAACCGGCACTGTTATACCTGCCTCACGTATCTTATACAAAAAGTTATATAGCAAATTATTATCAAAAAACATCTGTGTTGTAAGGAAAGAACAGCCTGCATCTACTTTTTCTTTCAGATATTTTATGTCTTCAGCCTGATTGCTGCTTTCAGGATGAATTTCAGGATAACACGCAGCACCAATGCAAAAATCTGCACCGCTTTCCTTTATGTCACGTATAAGGTCAACAGCGTGACGGTATGCCCACTTACTTCTGTCGCTGTTTTCAAGCTCGGGTGTAAGGTCACCGCGTAACGCCATAATATTTTCGATTCCTGCCTCTTTAATTTCGGCAATTTTTTCCTGCACCGTTTCCTTAGTTGACGAAACACAAGTAAGGTGTGCGAGAGTTGGCACATTATAATGTTGCTTTATATTTTTGGCAATGTCCAATGTATATTTACTTGTACCACCGCCTGCACCATATGTAACACTCATAAATGACGGACGAAGCTTTGCAATCTCCTCCGTTGCAGTTTTTACGCTTTCAAATGCTGTATCAGTTTTTGGCGGAAACACCTCAAACGACAGCGAAAGCTTATTTTGTTTAAATAATTCTGATAATTTCATATCTTTCTTCCTTTATATTAATTTTCAACATAATCAATGCGAGCCCTTGATTGCGTAAATGGTCTTACCTTTGTGTCTGCAACTTCAACGTGAGCCGGATTTACTGCATACTCTGCCAATGCTTTTTCGTTTTCAAACACAGAGTAAAGCATAACATCAGCAGTAGAGGTTGCAAGCTTTTCGGTTTGAACCTTTATTTCAATCAGCCCGGGTATTACGCCCAAAAGCCCCTCAATACCTTCTTTTATTCCATGCTTTACGTCATCAGTGTTATATTCCTCTTTTAACTTCCAAAGTATAATATGTTTTACCATAGTTTCATCCTCCATAAATATCATTAGTTTATATCAGCAAATAATGCTTTAAATTCATATTACGCACCACCCAAAATTCCAACTATATGAGTAATAAAGTATTGAAACCAAAGACAAATACTAAACAATATACTTACAACATTAAACACCACATATTTATAGTTTTTATTCTTAATAGAATATATATGTGCAAATGTACATAGAACTGGAATAACAGGAATTAAAGAGATATTGTTAACAACTTTTGAAATGTTTCTTATAATTAGAAAAATTTGCTCGTTTTGCACATCAAAAGCATTTCCTGAAATCCGCAAAGATATCATAATAAAACTCCAGAGAATCCACATTATAATAGTGTAAACAATATATGTTTTTTGAATTTTCATATAGTATCCCCTCTTTTATACTTGCAAAACTCGCAAAGCCATTTCGCGTCAGGCTAAAAAGTTTTATCTGAATTTGCATCGCAGGTAAGCTTTATCAAATTCATTATACCACTTATTTTTCAACATTACAATAATAAATTAATATGTAAATAAACTATTGCCGAAACATATTATTTGTTATATAATAGTGATATGTTTTAAAAATGTTTTGATTTTTTCTATAAAATAGCATATAATATATTTAGTAATCTTAAGGAGATGTTTTTTATGTCAGATATATCGCTACATAAAAGCGTTCATTTCATAGGGATAGGCGGTGTAAGCATGAGTGCGCTTGCACACATCCTTTTAAATAATAAAGTCAGTGTTTCAGGCTCTGACAGCACAAGCTCATACGTTACTGACAAGCTTGAAGCCGCAGGTGCAAAAATATGCATAGGTCAAAAGGCTGAAAATATTGAAAATCCCGATTTGGTTGTATACACTGCAGCTATCGCAAACGATAATCCCGAATTATGTGCCGCACGTGAAAAAGGAATAAAAACTCTGGAACGTGCCGACTTTTTAGGTCAGCTAATGGAGCAGTATGAATACCCAGTTTCTATAAGCGGAACTCACGGTAAAACAACCACAACCTCTATGCTTTCCTGCGTATTTTTAAAAGCACAGCTTGACCCCACAATACTTGTTGGCGGAGAATTCTCTCAAATCGGCAGTAATTATCATATAGGAACAAAAAAATATATGATATTTGAAGGCTGCGAGTATGTTGACAGCTTTTTAAAATTCAAGCCAAACGCTGCAATTATTTTAAACATAGATGCCGACCATCTTGATTATTTCAGCGGCATAGAACAAATAAAGCAATCATTCAACAAATTTTTAAAACTAATTCCGGCAACAGGCTTTGCAGTAATAAATTGTGATGACGAGAATGTAAACAACAGCCTTGACGGCGTACAGTGTGAGCTTGTTACCTATGGCAAAAATGGAATCTGGCACTATGAAAACGTAAGCTTTAATAATGATGGCTGTGGGGAATTTGATGTTTATAATAAATCTGATTTTGTTGCTCACGTTAAGCTTAATGTACCTGGAATGCACAACGTAAGCAATGCACTGGCAGTGTTTGCCTGCTCTGCAAAATTCGGCATAGATACAAAGACAATTGCCGACGGAATCGCAGACTTTGACGGAGCAAAGCGTCGTTTTGAATATAAGGGTTCATTCAACGGTGCTGATGTTTACGATGATTATGCACATCATCCAACAGAGCTTGCAGCCACAATTAAAACTGCAAAAAACATCGCCAAAGGCAAGGTATGGAGTGTATTCCAGCCACACACTTATTCAAGAACAAATGCTTTACTTAACGAATTTGCTGAAACCCTTACGTTATCAGACGAGGTTATTGTTACTGAAATATATGCAGCACGTGAAAAAAACACAATAGGTATTTCAGGAAAAGACCTTGCAGAAAAAATAAAAACCGCCAAATTCATTGACGGTTTCGATAACATTGCTGAATATCTTAAGAATAATGTTAATAAAGACGATATTGTTCTTACGATAGGTGCAGGAACAATCACGAATTTATCTTCAAAGCTTCTTTAATAGGAAGCAACAAATCCTCCGGGATGCACATATTTCCGCGTCCCGTACCAAGATAAACTCCTCTGCGGCGTGCCCCGTGAAAATCGGTGCCGCCGCTTTTTAAAAGCTTATATTTCTTACAAATCATATCACAGAATTTTTCATCTTCTGCAGTGTAATTGGAATAATATCCTTCAATACCTTTAAGACCGTATGACACAAGTCTTTTAATGTTTTTTTCTATCTCATTATAAGGCAGATTAAAATAACAAATATGAGCAAGAAACGGCAAGCCTCCTGCATTAAGAATAGCTTCTATTCCCTCTTTTTCTGAAACAGTTTTTCTGTGAACATATGCAAGTCCGCCCTCTGCAAGATACTTTTTAAAAAAGCCACGTGGTTCAGGCGATTGCTCGGTTGCTTCTATGTATGACGATATGTGCAGTCTTCCGATATTATCAGTTCCTGCAAATTTTATAACATCATCAAGGGTTATATCAAATCCAAGCGTATCAAGCTTTTTTATCATTTCAATATTTCTTTCAATACGCCGCTGTTGCAAAATATTAATTACATCATTTAGTTGCTTGTTCGTAGGGTCAATATAAAAGCCGAGAATATGCGTGCTTCCGCCTTCGCCAACGCTGATTTCGATACCGGGGATAACCTCAAGCCCGGAATTTTGTGCAGCTTTTTGTGCAGAAACAACCCCTGCTGCCGTATCGTGATCTGTTATGGCAACAGCTTTTAAACCAACCTTATGAGCCAGATGCACAATCCCCTCCGGAGAATAAGTACCATCTGACTGTGATGTGTGAACATGCATATCAATGATTCGCAACATTATTTCTCCTTTAAATACTTTTTAAGCTCAGCCAAAAATGTATTTACATCCTTAAACTCTCTGTATACAGATGCAAAACGAACATAAGCAACGTCATCAAGCCCTTTAAGCTTGTTCATAACAACCTCACCTATAGACTGTGACGTAATCTCTTTTTTACCCATATTATAAATCTCAGCCTCAACGGCATCAACAACCTCTTCTAACTGACGTAACGAAACAGGCCGCTTTTCGCAAGCTCTGACAAGACCATTCAAGAGCTTATCCTTGTCAAACTGTTGACGTGTACCGTCCTTTTTCACAACAACAACAGGGCTCTCAATTTTTTCGTATGTTGTAAAACGCTTGCCGCAGCTTAAGCATTCACGTCTTCTTTTAATAGAAGTATTGTCGTCAATCGAACGTGAATCAATTACTTTGCTGTTAATTTCACCACAAAAAACGCAACGCATGGTTTTTCCTCCTATTTTACAATTGTGCCAATTTGCTCTCCCTTAACAGCACGTAAAATGTTTTCAGGCTTTTCAAGACCGAACACAAGAATCGGGATGTCATTATCCATACAAAGTGAGGTTGCAGTTGAATCCATTACGCCAAGTCCCTGATTCAATACATCAAGGTATGTTAAAGAATCAAATTTAACTGCTGTTGAATCAATGTGCGGGTCTTTATCATACACGCCATCAACCTTTTTAGCAAGCAGGATAACATCGGCATCAATTTCTGCCGCACGCAATGCAGCAGCTGTATCTGTAGAGAAGTACGGATTTCCACTGCCGCAGCCAAAGATAACAACTCTGCCTTTTTCAAGGTGACGAACTGCTCTGTTTCTGATGTAAGGCTCTGCAATCTGACGCATATTAATCGCCGTCTGTACTCTTGTTGGTACATCACGCTGTTCAAGTGCATCCTGCAACGCAAGTGCATTTACAACGGTTGCAAGCATACCCATATGGTCAGCACGTGTTCTGTCCATATTCTTGCCGCTTCTTCCTCTCCAGAAGTTTCCACCACCGCAAACGATTGCAATCTGTACGCCTAAATCAACACATTTTTTTATCTGGTCAGTAATAGCACCTATTGTATCTTCATCAAGACCAAAACCCTTTTCACCAGCTAAAGCCTCACCACTTACCTTTAAAATTACTCTTTTGTACTTTGGCATAATAACTCTCCTCACTATATTTTATATTAACTTATATGACATAATCTCTCTAATACAATATTTTAACAAATTTATGTAAAAAAGTAAAGGCTAATTTTTAATATTGCAAAAATAAAATTTTTGTGTTACCATATTATTGGTGATAATATGAAAACAGTAGAAATTTTTACAGACGGTGCCTGCAGCGGCAATCCCGGCCCCGGTGGCTATGGGGCAATTTTAAAGTACAACGGAATTGAACGTGAGTTAAGCGGTGGCGAACCCCGGACAACAAACAACCGTATGGAGCTTATGGCAGTAATCGTCGCACTCGAAGCACTTAAAGAGCAGTGCAACGTTGTGCTTACAAGCGACTCAAAATATGTTATAGATGCTTTGGAAAAAGGCTGGGCAAAAAAATGGCAAAGCAATAACTGGATGCGTACAAATAAGGATAAGGCATTAAATCCTGACCTTTGGGAAAGACTTTTAAAGCTTACCGATTATCATAATATAACATATAACTGGATTAAAGGGCACGCAGGACACACAGAAAACGAACGTTGTGACAAGCTGGCAGTGTCAGCGTATCAAAAGTATATATAGGGAGGAATAAAAAATGAGTATTTTCAAAAATCTTTTCAACAAAAACAGCTACAATAACAAGCTTACTGTTTACATCGACGGAATGAGCTGCACACATTGTTCAGGCAGAGTTGAGGCAGCATTCAACGCACTTGGCGAAACAAATACAAAAGTAAATCTTGAAGGCAAATATGCCGAGGTTTCAACAAACAAAGACTTAACAGATGACGAAATCAAAGAACTTGTTACAAACACAGGCTTTACATTTGTGAAAACCGAAAGATAACACAAAGGGCTGTAGCAAAATGCACAGACCGCATAAAGCGAAACAAATACAGTGACCAAGCCATAAACAGCAAAAAATTATAAGAGAATAAAATTCAGATGTAGAAATTCGTTATTAAACGAATTTCATTAGAATAATGCTTTATGCTATGAACAAGCTTCGCCTCTCGACGTATACCAATACGCCTTCGGGTACCCAAATGCCAAACCGAATATTGGCATTTGGCTCAGTTTGTCCATTCTGCACTATTTTCCCACCAGCCCAAAGGGCCGTAGCAAAATGGAAATCATTTTACTACAGCCCTTTCTTTTATTATATCCTTGCAACGCCTGTTTCTCTTGCAGCATCAGCTACCGCTTTAGCAACAGCCTTACCTATCCTTTCATCAAAGGGTGCAGGCAATATGTATTCTTCGTTAAGCTCATTGTCAGCAACAAGCGAGGCAATCGCAAACGAAGCCGCCATTTTCATTTCTTCATTTATGTCGCTTGCACGCACATCCAATGCACCACGGAAAATTCCGGGAAATGCAGACACATTGTTAATTTGATTTGCATAATCACTTCTTCCTGTGCCGACAATTCTGGCACCTGCTTTTTTCGCAAGGTCAGGCATAATTTCAGGAACAGGGTTTGCCATAGGAAATACAATTGCGTCATCTGACATAGATGCAACCATTTCTTCTGTCACTATATTTGGTGCAGAAACGCCGATAAAAACATCTGCTCCTTTCATTGCATCACCAAGAGAGCCTGTCATTTTTTCTCTGTTGGTTTTTTTGCTCATTTCCTCGTGTGCAGAATTAAGACCTTCCATTCCCTCGCACAAAATGCCAAATCTATCACACATAATCAAATTCTTAACACCAAGGTTTAAAAGGTGATTTGCAATAGCTGTTCCTGCGGAGCCTGCTCCGTTTATGACCACCTTTATTTTATCCATATCCTTTTTAACAAGCTTTACTGCATTTATAAGTGCTGCTGCAACAACAACCGCAGTTCCGTGCTGGTCATCGTGGAACACAGGTATATCACACAGCTCTTTAAGCTTTTTTTCTATTTCAAAGCATCTAGGTGCAGCGATGTCCTCCAGATTTATTCCACCAAAGCTGCCCGAAATCAAGTAAATTGTTCTGACGATTTCGTCAACCTCTTTAGAACGAACGCAAAGCGGAAACGCATCAACATCTGCAAACTCCTTGAATAATGCACATTTTCCTTCCATAACAGGCATACCTGCCTCAGGGCCGATGTCACCAAGACCTAACACTGCAGTACCATCTGTGATAACTGCAACCAGATTCCAACGGCGTGTTAAATCAAATGATTGGTTGTAATCGTTGTGTATTGCCATACAAGGCTCTGCAACACCCGGTGTATATGCCAAAGACAACTGTTCACGATTTTTCACGGGCGTACGTGAGCATACCTCTATCTTGCCCTTCCATTCATAATGCTTCTGTAATGAAAGCTCTTTAACGTCCATTTGTAATTCCTCCGTATACGCAAATCTATGAAAATCATTTTATATTATTTGCCATAAATTGTCAAGGTAACAGCTTTTTATTATTCATTTTGCTTTTTTAGTTTTATTATAAAATGCGGCAAAAGCTTACCGCTTCCTTTTGATTTAATATAAAACATACCTAAAATCGAAAACACAAACGCCCCAATAAAGTTTACAAACAAATCCTCCATAGTGTCATATACACCAAGGTCAAGATAACCGCCTGAAACTTCCACTTCGCGCACAACTCCGTCCACCGTTCCTGAAATTTTTGTGGTTTCTATTTCCTCTATCACAACAGGAACATTTTTTCCGTCAGGATTAAGAGTCACGGTCGAAACAGTATTGTAAATTGTATCCTTTTGCATATCGGTGCCTGCAAAGCTGTCCATACTAAATTCAAAAAACTCCCACAAAACACCAACCGTCATTGAAAAACAAAAAGCTACAATTGCAACAAACAATGGAGAAAGCACAAAATGAATTTTTTCAGTTCTGTTAAGTATATCAATCAGTGAAAAACCAATCGCCGCCATAAGAAAACCATTTAAGGTGTGAAGCATTGTATCCCAATGTGGATAACTTAAATAAAACCCACTGATTTCACCAAGAATTTCAGCAGAATAAATAAACAGCAGTATAATGATTTCCAAGGTATGCGGCAACTCAATTTTTAGCTTTTTATCAAGAAAATCAGGAATAAAAAACAACACAAAAGTTAGTGCACACAAAAAAACGTCATTATAATTTCTGTTAAAAAACTGCGCCACCATAACAGTCAGCACTGACAAACGCAGCAAAATATAAATTGTTGTTACAACAATTTTGTTGTTTTTGATTTTGTTAAATTTCACATTAACACCTCTTGTTATTATTGTAGCACATAAACAATGATTTGTCATTGTTTGTTAAAAAATATTTACAATTGAATACTTGATATAAAAAACAGTTTGTGATATAATCATTCAATGGTACAGTGGTGTTATTGTACCAACTTCACATCACAAGGAGGTAGATAATTATGATGTGCAGTAAATGCGGAAAAAATGTTGCCGTTGTTTTTGTAACAAAGGTTGAAAACGGCGTGCAAAAAAACGAAGGCCTTTGTATGACGTGTGCGAAAAAGCTTGGAATCAATTCAATTAATAATATAATAGACAAAATGGGTATGACTGAAGAAGAATTCGATGAAATGAACACAACTATGATGGAAAGTATGGGGAATATCGAAAACTTAAGCGATTTAACACCTGATATGCTTATGCCTATGATGCAGAATGCTTTTGGTGCTATGCCCGAGCAAAATGAATTTGAAGAACAGCCAAAAACCACCAAAACAAAGGTTAATGACAAGCCTAAGAAAAAAAGCATTTTAGAGCAATACGCTGTTAACTTAAATGAAAAAGCTGCAAACAACCAGATTGACAGGGTTATTGGCAGAACTGTTGAAATTGAGCGTGTTGTTCAGATTTTAAACAGACGTACAAAAAACAATCCTGTTCTTATCGGTGAGCCTGGTGTTGGTAAAACAGCAATCGCAGAAGGGCTTGCAGTTAAGATTGTAAACAAAGACGTTCCTAATAAGCTTCTTACAAAAGAGGTTTATCTGCTTGATTTAACAGGTCTTGTTGCAGGAACACAGTTCCGCGGTCAGTTTGAATCAAGAATTAAAGGCGTTATTGAAGAAGCAAAAAAACGCGGTAATGTAATATTTGTTATCGACGAATTGCATAACATTGTTGCCGCAGGTGATGCCGAGGGTGCAATGGGTGCCGCAAACATTTTAAAGCCTGCCCTTGCAAAAGGTGAAATACAGGTTATCGGTGCTACAACATTAGAAGAGTACAGAAAGCATATCGAACAGGATTCTGCTCTTGAACGTCGTTTCCAGCCTGTTATGGTTGAAGAACCAAGTGTTGAAGACACAATTGAGATTATAAAAGGCATTAAGGATTATTATGAAAATCATCACAAGGTAAAAATTACAGATGATATTATAAGAACCGCCACAGTGCTTGCACAGCGTTATATTAACGACAGATTTTTGCCCGACAAGGCAATTGATGTTATAGACGAGGCAGGTTCAAGAGTTAACCTTAACAACAAAAAGCTTGCAGAATTAGAACGCAAGAGAATAGAGCTTTTTGATATCCAGACACAAAAGGAAAACGCTGTTGAGGCTGACTCTATTGAAGAATATCAGAAGGCAGCAGATTTAAAAATTCACGAATGCAGACTTATAGACCAGATTGAAGAGCTCCAAAAGGAATGCGAGAATATATATATCACCGCAGATGACGTTGCGGCAGTAATTGAAATGTGGACCAAAATCCCTGTCCACAAAATAAGTCAGTTTGAATCAAACAGACTTATGAATTTAGAGCAGGAGATAGGCAAAAGACTTATCGGTCAGAAAAACGCAGTTTCAAGCGTAGCACGTGCAATCAGAGTTAACAGAGCAGGCATTTCAAACAAAAAACGTCCTGTTTCGTTTATGTTCGTCGGTCCTACAGGCGTTGGTAAAACAGAGCTTGTAAAACAGCTTGCACGTGAGCTTTTTGACGATGAAAAGGCACTTATCAGACTTGATATGAGTGAATATATGGAAAAACACGCAGCTGCAAAAATCATAGGCTCACCCCCGGGATATGTTGGTTATGACGATGCAGGGCAGCTTACCGAAAAGGTTCGCAGACACCCCTACTCTATTATTTTGCTTGATGAAATCGAAAAAGCTCATCCTGATATTTTCAATATTCTATTGCAGATTCTTGACGATGGCAGAGTTACAGACAGCCACGGCAAAACTGTAAGCTTTGAAAATTGCGTCATTATAATGACTTCAAACGCAGGCTCAGAGCTTGGTGCAAAGTCGCTTGGATTTAACGCAACAAATTCTGATGCAGTTAAAAACAATGTAAACCTCGCATTAAAGCAGATTTTCAGACCCGAATTTTTAAACAGAGTTGACGAGGTTATAATTTTTGAGCAGTTAACACGTGAAGAGCTATTTGATATTTGCACACTTATGCTTTCAGACCTTGCAGACGTGCTTACAGACAAGAATATAAATCTTGTATTCAGTGACAGCCTTAAAAATCATATCATTGATGAGGGCTATGACGAAAAGTACGGTGCTAGACCAATGAGAAGAGTAATTCACAAAGAAATCGAAACCCGTCTTGCTGAAATGATTATCACAGAAAACATCGGTGAAGGTGACACTGTTAATATTGATTATGAAAACGACAATGTAATATTCGTTAGGCAGGTGTAAGTAATGAAAAAAGTTCTTGCTGTCATAGGCTGCATCATACTGATAATCGTCATTGCAGTTGGCTATATTGCTTATGTTAACAGAAGCAATATAGCAAGCCTTATAACTGCGTTAAAGTATGACAAAACACAAATTTCTGACCAGATTAAGCAAACAAATGACGAGCTTAAGGGGAATCTTCAAAAATACTTTGATGAAGATATAAGAGATTTTACTGACGAAGAAAACGAGGCTATTGCAAAGGGTGAAATGTCTGAAAGCGAGGCATTGGCAAAGGCTATTATTGAAGCACCTAAAAAATCTGCACAAAGCGCCGATGCTATAATTGCCAAATACACATCTCAGCTATTAACTCTTGAAAGCAAGTATATCGGCTTGATTGAAGGCGTTTTAGGCTCTGCTGTTGCAGAATATCACGCATTGCCGATTGACCAGCTCGGTTACGGCAGCAAAATGCGTATTATGCAAAAGCATGTTGGTACTATAAACAGCCTTGAGGCAACCTGCGATGGCGAGGTTGAAGCAATTATTGCAAAGCTTACCGAAGAGCTTAACGCAATCGGTGCCGATACATCTGTTATCAGCACCATACGTCAGGCTTATGCAAATGAAAAAAGCCTGAAAAAAGCATATTATATTAATGAATACGGTGATTGATTTAAGGGCGTGTCTCAATAAGTGATTTTTCACTTAATTGAGGCAACGCCCTCTTTTTCTGCCCAAAATGTGGATAATTTTTAGAAATCTTATTAATTTTTGGTACACAAAGTAAAGCTCGTTGTTT
>JAZNGX010000069.1:0-20629 GCA_045576675.1 Clostridia bacterium
GGTAGTGTTATGTCCGAGCAAGCTTAATATAATTCCTGCAAAGTTACCACGTGTTATACCCGCATCAGGAGCAAAGCTTTCGGACGTTTCAGATGGTATTAGTCCAAGTGAATAAACAGTTTCAATTTGTTCACAATACTCACTGTCAGAAATATCATTAAACATTTTACTGTTATCATCTGCAACATCTTCCTCTACATCAAAAACAGTATTCGTCATTGAATAAAGAGTAATTCCGTCAATCCAGGCTGTACCTGTTGCCCCCTCTGCAGTTTCTATAAACACATGAACTGTACCGGTTATGTTGCCCGGAGTATCAATGCTTATGTTTTCCCATTCCATTGTTCCGTCAAGCTGAAAACTTGTAATTACTCCATTTTGTCCTTCAAGACCAATTGTTAAGCCTGAAAGTGGTATAAAATCGAGAGTCTTTGCCCACAGTGATATGCGATAAACGCCTGCTTTTGTTATTAAAATATCAGGAGAGGTTATTCTTTGAGCCTTTTGTGCACCTGTTATTTTCAACGCTTTTGTACCGCTTTTTACTATAGTTTCATCTAAATCAAAGCCTTCCGCTGATATACTCCATTCATTCTCTTCAAAACCGCCGTCAATCATTATGTCATCATTAAGCGTATAGGCAGTATCGTTATCAGCAATTACAATATAAGAGTTTGTTAAAGCAATCAAAACAGCCAACAGGGTACATAATGCTTTATACTTTAATTTCATTTTTGTTCCTCCTATTGCATCTTAAATACTGTATAAATTACATAAGCAGCTTCTGCTCTGCTTGTTTTCTTGGAAGGTAGATATGTTCCATCAGGATATCCATTTATAATTCCAAGCTTTTTCATCGTATAAACAGCCTCACGAGCATATTCTGAAATACTTGAATCATCATCAAACAAACCAGCTGACTTTTCCGTTTCACTAATTAGATTTGCTGCTTTAAGTGCCCGCATTACGAATGTTGCCATTTGCTCACGGGTAATATTTTGACCAACACCAAATTCGGTTTCGTTAATACCCTGTGCTATGCCTAAATCTGCCGCTGAAGCTATATAACGATAATACCATTCACCGTCATTAACATCAGCAAAATCACATGCCGCATTGTTATTGGTAAGCTTTAATGCCTCGAGCAACATTTTTATAAACTCTTCTCGTTTTACCATATTATCAGGCCCAAAGGTTTTATCCTCGTATCCGTTTATGATGCCTTTTTCGTATAGAGAAAGTATCGCTTCTTCAGCCCAGCTTGACTCGGTCAAATCAGAAAAGATCATTTCTTCTTTTTCTGTTTCTTTTACTTCGCTCACAACCGGAGGATTAACAGGTACTGTCATTGTGTTTTTTCCCGAGCCAATACTGCTTCCTCCGCCACCTCCGCCACCAGAAGGTCTGTGGCTACCCTGAGGCGCAGCAGGTTGTTTGTTTTCGTTATAAGCTGATAAAAATGTGTTTTTGATTTCTGCAAAACTTTGATATGTACCGCCTGCAATTGCTTTATTAATTGCGATTTTAAATGCATTATTTGCAGCCAAGGCGGCATACTCGATATAACTGTTTTCCAAATTCAGCCCAAGCTTTGTGCTTGTATATGCCAAAGCATCTTCAACCTTTCCTGTTGCTATATTGCTAAAGTATGCAGCTGTAATTTTTTCATCAACCGCACTGATAATTTCTTCAACACTTGTATATGGAGCATCTGCTAGTATCATATTTACAGCACTTTCTTTTGCAGCATTCATTTCAGAAGTACATAGCTCGACATACATTGAATTGTTTACTATTCCAATATTCATAGATGTATCATACGCTTCTAAGATACTTGTCATATTTGATATGTCCGAAGTATTAATCAACTGAACAAAAACATAATCATTAAATAGTAATACGTTTTCTTCAAGGGAATCCTTTTTATTTGTTATAAGGTTCTGTACAATTGCTGTTCTGTCCGCATCATCAAAATTACTGCTGTTAAAGTCAGCAATTTCTAACCCAATTACAGAAAGCGGTCTTGCATTCTCTGCAGCTGTAAGAAAAGTTGTTATTGAGGTTTCCGTGCCTGTTGTAAGCAATGTCTGCAAATCAGTCTTATATTGTTCTGAAACCACATAGTCAGTTGTTATAAGCTTTTCTGCAAATAACTGAGCATCACTTTTAAGTGCAGCCTTAACCTTTATCTGTGTACCAGGCAACACTGAATCTGATACAGAAAGCAGACCTGTCTCAGAAAGCGTTATGTGTTCAGGATAATTGGATTCAACCGACCACTCAACCTCTTCATCAATTATTCTGCCAGCAGTATCTTTTACAACAGCGGCATATTGTTCTGTTAATGTTCCAAGATTTGGAAGATTAATAATATCGTTTCCTGCAATTCCTATGCTATCAGGAATATAGAATGCTTTTATGGTTATATCATCAACATAAACATATCCTGTACCGGTGGAATCAGGTTGTATTGTAGGTCTTACTGCCGTTGCAGTTGTTGCATTATCAGGTACATACAAAATCACGGTATATTTTTGCCATTCTGTCGAAACTGCAACTGCGTCCCCTGCAGCATACCACCAGGCAGCAGGTGCATTTTGCACAGCAATATCAACCTTTGAACCATCAACTGTTGACTTAAGCCAGACACTGATTTCATAACCCATTGTTTTATCAAACGGAATAAAATATCCATTACTTCGAATATATGTAGGACTTGCACCACCTGTCATATCAAGCCGTACACTGCTTGGATAGCTGTGATACTCGTCTGTTGTCCATGAAGCAAATCTACTCGTATTATCCCACAGATTTGTGTTGTCCATAGTAGAACCCGGGACAAGATTATCTTTTAGATCCATTTCAAGTTCAGCTTCATCGATTGCTGTTAAGCTTGCATCATCAAACCAAAAGTTTGTATGACCTTCGCTAGCTGTAAAATATGTTATAAAATTTATTTTAAAATACTTTATATCATATGAAGTGTCCAAAAGACCTTTTGTGATATTGATAGTTTTCTCGGTCCAGTCCTCATTATTTAAAGTTACAATATCAATACAGGTACCTCTGGAATCATTAGCTCCAAATGTAGTTTTGGATATTTGAACACCATATTCATCATAATAGGTTATCCAGGTTCTTAAACTACCGAAGCCTTTTATAAATACAGAAAACTTATAAAGCTTTGAAGCATCAAATTCCACCATATCTGACATTCCAAAATATGTTCCGTTAAATGTTTTTAAGCTGAATTGTCCACTTCTTGCTTCTTCTGTAACATATTGTATTCCTGTACCTGTAATAGTTGACCAACCGTTTTGATTTTCAAATCCCGGGTCAATAAGCAACTCTGTCACATCGTTTGCATAACCGATAGGTACGATAGCAATCAATATAATAGTGCTTAAAAACAATGCCAGCATTTTTAAAGATGGTTTTTTCATTATAGTTCCTCCTTTGACACTTATGAAAACTATTTTTTACAATTATATTATACCAAATGGTGCATCAATAAAACAACGCGACAATTATGATAAATGGTGGATTATTTTAATGTTTTTTACCAAAAAGAAAAACTGCAGCATAATGCCACAGTCTTGTATTCTTATTTATTACTTGGTGAGGTATTGGTAAGCTTTTTATAAATCCTGCAAAAATACTTTGAGTCCTTGTATCCGACCATATTTGCAACCTCATAAATTCTGTACTCACCCTTCATCAGAAGTGATTTTGCAATCGAAATACGATATTCCATCAAATATTCAACAAAGGTTTTTCCTGTTTCTTTTTTAAAAACTCTCATAAGATGCCCCGCACTGACATAAAGCTTATTTGCAATCTCCTCAACAGAAATTTGCTCATAATAGTTTGACATTATATACTCAACTGTACGCTGTACAATATTTGAATAACTGTCAGAAACAATAAACATTTTTGCATCACACAAAGCATTGACAATATCTTTGATCCATACTTTAATTCCATTGATAGTTTCTAGCTGCCATACCTCTGCCATTGGATGAACACGTCTGCCAAAAATAGCTTCTGTTGCAACAGCATCTTTTATAATTGCTTTTGTCAAAAAGATATATAAATCAAGAATTGTATACTTTATATCCATAGTATCTACCAATGGTTTAGTAAGTATATTATCAAAAAACTTATCCAGTATTAGATTTGCTTCACGACCATCTGTTTTTACCGATTGCAGAATCTCATTAAAATCCGCTATTGTCAAAACAGGTGAAATACTTTTTGAATTAACAATGTCAGTATAATATACAATTTTGCTTGAGCCGCAGAACAAACTGCTTTCCAATGCCTGATTAGCCTGAGAATATGCAACAGACAGCTTTGAAACATTCCTGAAAATACCACTAACACCAATATAAATATTCCCCACATTATCATTTTTGTGTGTATCATATATTTTTTCAATAAGCTTGTCTGCAATAGAAATTTCGTGTTGATCACGCACAAACATCAATAGTACTATTGTGTTAGTATTAATACTATGCTTTAATATAAAGCACTTATTTCTGCCAATCATATAATCAATAATATCAGATAAGTTTCTTGATGTTGAAAACTCTTCACCTGATTTATCAATACGTATAACAGAAACCATAAAATTACCTTTAGGTATTTTTATATTAAGCTTTTCAAGCTCAGCTTCTACTATTGCGACAGGAATATTGCCATTAAAAATATCCATTAGAGTAGTATTTTCCTGCTGGGCTATATAGTTATCAATTATTCTTGCATTTTCCTTATGCGTTTCTATATTTTTTTTAACATCGTTTAACACATTTAAAATCTCTTCGTTTGTAAACGGCTTTAAAATATACGCAACCACTTTATTTGCAAGAGCTTGCTGAACATATTCAAATTCGTTATAACCTGAAAGTATAATAATCTCTACCTTTTCGCCGCGCTCTCTTAATTCTTTAACCAACGACAGTCCGTTGCTTTCTCCCATACGTACATCCGTTATAACAATGTCTGGCTTGGTAGCATCATACACCTTTAAAGCTTCTGTTACATTTGAAGCTTCACCTATTATCTCAAAACCGTTTTCTTCCCACGGTATAGTATTACGAAGAGTTTTTAAAACCAATTCTTCATCATCAACAATTAATATCGTCAGCATTTTGCACCTCCGATTTCAAGTTTTGTGAATTATTTATCTATATTTTTAATATGTATCTTTACTCTTGTACCCATCCCGGGACCACTGAAAAAGCTTACTCCATATGAATTTCCATATTCGAGTTTTATGCGTTCGGATACATTTTTAAGACCATATCCTCCTTGTTCGTTTTTACTTGCCGGTATTTCTCCCTGACAATATTCTTCTGTACCAAAACCATTATCAACTATTTCGAATATTATATCCTTATTGTAATCAAAGTACCCCTTAATTCTGATTATACCATGGTAGCTTCCTCCATTAAAGCCATGCTTTATTGCATTCTCTACAACAGGTTGCAACAATAATTTAAGAATTCTGCATTGATATAAACCAACATCTATTTCAAAAGTGATGTCAAAAAAGTCAGGAGATTTGTATTTTTCAATCTGCAGATAACTTTTAACGTGCTCCAATTCTTCACTGATATATATAATATTTTCACCTTTATGCAATCCAATTCTGAAAAAAGATGATAATGAATGAGCAACGTTATCAATTTCAGGTTGATTATTTTGTTTTGCCATACAACTTATGACATTTAATGCATTATATAAAAAATGCGGATTAATCTGCGACTGAAGTGAATTAAGCTCTAAAGCACGTCTTTTTTTCTCATCATTATTTATACGCACAATAAGTTCTCTGATTTTTAAAATCATTTTATTGAAAGTCGATTCCAATGCATAAATCTCATCATAACCCTTTATTTCAACCTCGCTTTCAGGATTTTCTGCAAAGAAGGTCATATCATTTTTAAACTTTGTAATTTCATTTGTAAGCCTTTTAGACAAAGAAAACGCAACAATAATTGATATAATAATTACAACAGCTGCAACTATTATAAGCAAAAGTTCCATTCTCCTTATTGCATTATATAAATCGTTAAAATGTAAAAGGCATACCATTTTAGGAAAATTATGAATATAATTTTGTGCAATATCAAACTCTTTGTAGTAATATTTCTTGTCTGATTCCGAAGTATCACCATCATTATTTTCAAACATTTCAGTGATAAAATACATTTCAGAATTTATAAACCTGTTTTGGGGATGTGACAATATTTTTCCGTTCAAAGTAATAAAAAACACATCGTGTTCAAATAGATTATTTTCATATACATTTCTGAAATTAGTTTCATCAATGTACATAACAATATCCCCTATATAAAGACTTGTAGAAAAATTGTACAGTCGTTTGCCTAAACAAATATAATATTCTCCATTTACACAAACACTTTTATCATAAAGCACAAACTTTTCGTTTGTAAGCTTTTGTAAAAATTCTTTTTCTGGTTTGGGTGCATCAAAATCACTTTTAGAATATCTAAATACACTTCCGCTGGCAGGAATAATATCAACAGCACAAATTAAATCAATATTATCCATAAATTCAGCCACAAACTTATCTACAGCTATCTTTTTGGCTTCATACGAAAGCTTTGTATTAAGCAAACACCTGTAAAAATCCGTATTAGCATTAATATTTCTTGGTAAAATATTAATGTTTTCAAACATCATACCAAAGTTGCTGTTGATTTCAGTAAAAGCTTCGTTAAGATAGCTGTCAGTATACTGTTCTTTTATAAATTTATTAGCAACAGTAATAGAAATTGCCATAGTAATAATAGCTGACATAAGGATGGTAGCTATTATAAACAGAAATATTTTATTTTTAATTGAGAATCTGTAATAAAGCCTAATCATAGCATATCCTCACCATTCACGTTTATACCTTCAACATCAAAACCATTCATTTTATCATAAAGGTTTTGCATAGGCATAATCATTCGTTTTATTACAAAATTCAGTAAAAATATTATTGACAAAAGCAACACACAAAAAAAGCAAATAAGAATAAATAAATAGCTGTATATATGACGATACAAGTTCTTCTTTAATATAACAGTATCAATCTGTACCCCATCATCCATTCTAATCTGTGCGGAAATATCCTGTTGTTCTGCCGGGAAGTCTTGTTCTGATAACAACCCATTCAAATCAGCAACGATGCAGCCTCCTGTTTGAAATTGAATTTTTACAAACAGATGCTCTTTAAAATACAAATCTGTTTTATCAATATTCAACAAGTTTGTCTGTGCATTAAAGCCAACCACAAGATAACTGAGTTTTTCTGTTTCACTGCTTATACGTGATATATACAATACATTTTCATTATCAGGGAAATATAACCATAGTTTTGATTTCTTTGACAACAAATCATTAATGTTTTTATCCTTCAAAAAGTTAACAGTACTTTTGTAATCAGCGGAGTCAACGATTGAAACTAACTGTGCATTATATGTTTCATCCATCAAAATAACAGTTTTAACATCATAACAACCCCAATAATCTGCGATTTTCAAGTTGGAAATCGGGTCGAATACAGGCATTTTATTTTGTATATCAAACCGCTCGGTAAACATATAAGTAGCCTGCTCAATTCTATACAATTTTTGTTCTATACCTTGTGCAATGTAATTAGAGATTCCTATGGATTTTTCAACAAAATCCTTATGTAAAATACTGGCATATGATGAAAAAATCAATGTAAAAAAAACAAAAAGCATTATTAAAATAACCATAATTATATTAGTTCTTAACTTGTTTTCCAGTACTTTAAACATCAGAAATCCCCTCCAACAAAATTATACAAAAGAGCTGATTTTCTGTCAACCTTTTATACCCCCAACAGAAAAACCCTGCATTATATGCTTTTGGAACAACATAAATACAATTGTTGGCGGAATTAGTACAAATGCAAGTGACAGCATATACTCATCAATTGAGGTAATTGATTTCAAATTATAAAGTTTAACACCTATTGTCATAAGCGTTTTGGACTGAATTACCAGGTACGGCCACAAGAACGCTCCCCATGAGCCGCTGAAGGTAAAAATTGCAACAGTCATCATAATCGGCTTACTTAATGGTAATATTATTTTCATAAATATTCCACCGTCAGAGCAACCGTCAATCCTCGCAGCTTCAACATACGAAAGCGGAATTGAATCAAAGAAGCTTTTAAACAGCATCAAATTAAATGCATTTGCACCCGACATAAACCACATAGGGAAAAATGTGTCAATAAGGTTCAAATGAAGTGGTGTGAAGTCCATAAATGAAATGAACAACGGCACCATATTAATTGATGTTGGCAACATCATTGTCCATAGAATAAGCATCAAAACAAGACCTGTACCCTTGGGTTTCAGCCTTGAAAGCACATAGCCACCAAGACCATTAACTATAAGTGTAAAAGCCAAATCACCTGCAACCATATAAATCGTGGCAACAAAAGACATTCCAAGGTCAGTTTTTTTCCATACAGTAAGCAGTTTTGAAAAATCAAAAGTTTCAGGCAAAAGTGTTGGTGGAACCTGATTGAACTCGGCTGTACTTTTAAACCCGGACAAAAAAATCCATAATACGGGCAATATACAAAGTAATGCAAATGCAATCATAATTGCAAACAAACACCAATATATTATCTTAAATTTTGTCGATTTAAGTTCTATCGCCAGTATAATTCCCTGTTTTTTATTCTCAAAGCATTTCAAAACACTGCACCCCCTACTGTTCGTTATTAAATCTCTTATTTAAGAAGAAATAAAGCACCGTAAAACCAATGAGTAACAAAAAGGTAATAACACCAACAGCTAAAGCACTGTCTGTTTTGAAATATACAAAAGCATATCTGTAACCTTGCATAGCAAGTGACATTGAGGCATTATTGGGTCCACCATCAGTCATTGCAAATGGCTGCTCCATAATTTGAACGACACTTATAATTTGACGAATCAGAAACAGTATTATTACGCCATAAATCTGAGGGATAGTTATTGTAAATATACGTCTTAAAAATCCGGCACCATCTATTACGGCAGCCTCATAAAGTTCCTGGCTTATTCCCTGAAGTGAAGCAAGATACATAATTGTTGTTGAACCAAAGCCCTTCCATGTGACCGAAATAATAATAAGAGCAATTGTCCAACTTGGGTTTTGTAACCATTGTTGTTCACTAAGTCCGAATTTCATAAGAATGGTATTTAACAAACCGCCTGAGTTTGGATAAAAAATCAACAACCACAGCATAGAAACCGCAATAGACGGCATAATTGAAGGCATATAAATAGACACCTTTATGAAACCATTCATATGTACCAGTTCATTAAGGAATATTGCAAGAATAATCGGCAATACAAATCCAAACAGCAACGAATATACTACATAAAAAACAGTGTTTTTTAAAGTGGTCAAAAACTGAAAATCAGTAAGTACACGTATGTAATTATCAAATCCAACAAATTCACCGGGAGTATAACCTTTCATTTCAAAAAAAGACCATATAATACCTGTACACATTGGCCGCCAAACGGTATAGTAAAGCAACAACACCGATGGCAGCAACAAAATGTACGGTACAATACTCTTTTTTGAAAATAATGCATTACCCGGATTTTTGTTATTATTTTTAAGCAATACTTTCAACACAAAAATCCTCTCAGTAAAAAATTATTCAACTCTATCAAGGTAATTAGTCTGGAAATCAGAAGCCGCTTTCTTCAAAACAGCTTCTACATCTGAATCTTTATTAATCAAAACCTCCTGAATGCAACTATCCATTATGCTATATAATTCCTGTGCATTAACAGGTGGTTCAGGTTTAATTGTAACACCTTCAAATTTTGAATACTCTTCGACATCTCTTAAATCAATATTAGCATATTGTTCAATAAGCTCATTTGTATAATCATAAATTGGTCCGGACTTCCATAGACTATAGCTCTTAACACCTACAATACAATCATCAGCAGCAAGCGACTTATATGTATCTAAAAGATTTTTCTTACTATCCTCATTTAATTCTGCTCCATAGATATCAAAATCCAACCACTTAAATATTGCATCTATCTGTGCATCATCACAGTTGTTATTTATAATATATAATCCGCCACCTAACTGTGAGTATTTACCTGCAGGGCCTTCAGGAATCAAGCCTGCCGCAAGATTATCTTTATCAAGATTATAATTCATCTTGAATGAACGCACATTTGTTGGTCCAAGAACACCAAACATCATTGCACCGCGATTTGAAGCAAACATTGTCTGTGCCTCAACGCCATCAATCAAAGCATTATCACTTAATGCATCATATTTCCATTTTAAATCCTTAACATACTGAAGAGCGTTAATCATTTCTTCGCTATCAAGTGTGGCAACCCATTTGCCATCACGGTTTTCCATAAAATCAGCACCAAATGCCCATGCGATATTCAAGAAATGCCAGCCACCCTGATTTTTCATTGTAGGCATTATAAATCCTGCTTCACCTGTTGCTTTTTTTATCTTTGAAGCCATTTCTGCCATTTCTGTCATTGTCTGCGGAATTTTAACCGTTCCGTCTTCATTTACAAATCCTGCTTTACTAAACATATCCTTATTAACCAATAGTCCAATTGCATAAGCATCCATAGGAACAGCATAAATTTTATCATCCTTGCTTATAACATCAAGAATCTCATCACGAAGGTATGCTTTATAATTATACTTTTCCATAAATTCTGTAATATCAGATGCAAAACCTGCATTAACAATTTTATCGACCTCTGTATAAGGCATATAGTATACAGATGGAAGCTGACCGCTTGCAGCCTTTGCCATATATGTTTCCTGAGTATAGCTTCCTGTTGAACGTTCAATAACAATATCAGGATACTTTTCCATAAATGCAGTTCTCATATTCTCTTTGTTTGTGTAGTATTCACCTTCTTGTTCAGTTGGCCAACCGCCAACTACAATGACAGTTTTACCGTCATTATCTGCAGTTTTCACTCCGCATCCTGTAAAACTACCAATTACCAACATCACTGCTAATATGCAGCTTAATACTTTTTTCATTTTTAATCCTCCTAATAATTTTATTTATATTTATATAGTACATTGAACAACAACTTGAATGTTGCATCGGTCTGTGCTCTTAAATGTGGCTGAGTGGCATATAATACTGCCACGCCTTTTCCTATTTTTACAGTTATAATAGCTGCTCTGTCAACAAAATTTCTCGTTTTATCGGCATCTGTTTGAGTCTTACTATACCTTATTGGTGCTTCGAAACGACAAGTGTTATTAGTATCCATCACACGCATAATTGGTCCACTGAAATGAACTATGTTTGACATCTGTGGCATACCGTAGCATAACGGATGATTTGTATCAACATTACAATTAAGATACTTTTTATCCTTTGATGCAGTTTCATCTTCACTTAATACATTTTTAATTGGTATATTAAGAGCTTCTTTGGTATAATCAAAGCCCTCACCAAATGATACAAGTCTTCCTCCATTTTTAACAAAGCTTTGTATTCTTTCAGTTGGTTCACCACGTAAATAAAATATATATGGTGTAGGATTTATATCCCACATAGCATCATCCATTTTTTCATACGGAATCTGACACCCGTGCTGCAATCCCAAATATGTCATATCGGGGATAAAGAACACATCATACTGTTCAAGCTTACCATCTAAAATATCGTTAAATGTAATGCCATCACATTCAAACCCAAATTTATCAAACAAGTACATTGCCCATGCACAGCTTGTATCACCATGCCAATAACGTTTATAATACGCTGCTTTAAGCTGCGTAATCTCTCCTATAAGCGTCGGCTGTTCGTCAACTTCACAAATTTCTGTCGGAAATTCTTTTAATAACTTATTTATGATTTCAATGTTCACTTCTGTATAAAAATCATGTGAAGAATTTTCAACACGGTACACCAAAATATTTAATGAAATCAGTCTGTTTACAATTCCGTACGAATTATTATTACTTCCGTTTATGATATAACCTTTAGCTGGCTTTACTTGTTTTTCTTCATATTCAAAGTCATGTACAATCTCCATATCACCGCCCGGCATTTCTGAAACCTCTAAAACTTTAACTCCCATACCAAATGCAATATTATTTGTTGACTCTGCACCATTAAATACAATATCCTCAGGAGCTGTTGTTATGTTTTCGCCACTTCCAAGTGTATTTTTAACAAATGAATAATAAGGCTGAGCAGTTGGAACAATCACCGTTCCTGTATCACAATATATTCCGTCACAGACGAAAGGCTTTTTAACAACATACACATCTACTGCCTGTGTAATCAGCATATTCACAATCCTGTGAAATGCACTTTTATCATATTGCTTTGCAGGAATAATATATGCTTTTACATCATCATTTTCGCCTGCTTTTGTACGTTCCAATGCCTTTTTCATCATACACGAAAGTACTTCCATGCGATTTTTTGCCATAATATCAAGCAAACCATATGCTGCATTGTACATATACTCAACAACCTCCGGCAATCCCCATCGACCACCGTCCCAAGGATGCGGCATTTGCATCGAAGGCATATTTTTCGATGCGGCACTACCTGGTTCTCCCGTTATATTATCTGAAGTCTGATATACCGGACTTGCCAGACGGATTGTGGCCGCCTCTGTAAGAAAGGATATAATATTATGTGCCTTGGCATTATGCTGATGCATCGTAATTTTTAGATTATCGGTGTATAAATCACCTGTTACTGCACCGTAGCAATCATTCTTTTCAAGATACCAAGCCATATATGAACCATACATAAGCAATTCCCGCAACAAAATCGGAGACGCTGTCGGTTCAACCGGATCTTTGCAAAATCCCAGAAAAATCCTCGCATCATAATTATACATATGATGAAAATCCTGATAAGCATGAGGAAACCATTCGCTGTACATTATTTTATTCATATACTGTGTCTCAACAAGATTGGCAGCAATTGCATCTTCGTTATTATCGTGACCTGCGTATTTATGATATATAAACGGAATTGCTTCTGTTCCCTCATAATTCGTTCCAAGCGATGAATAATAAAAATCTGTAACCTTGATTTCACCATCGGGATTAAAACACGGCACCATAACAAATACAACATTATCAAGAATTCTTTTGGTATTTTCGTCATTCTTGGTTAAAAGCTCATATGCAAGCTTTATTGACATTTGTGTTCCACCTGTTTCGTGAGAATGTATGCTCATACTTTGCACACAAACAGCTTTACCGTTTCTCGCAAGATGCTCCATTTCCTCATCAGACAGTCCTCTTGGGTCAGACACCAATTTATTATTCTTTTTTATTTCTTCAATATTATCAAGATTATCCTTACTTGTAATTATGAGCTGTAAAAACGGGTTTCCCTCCGTCGTATCCCCCATATTTATTACTCTAATGCAGTCCGACTGTGTTTCAAGAAGATAAAAATATTCAACAATTTTATCCCAGCGTGCAAGCTGTTTATCTTCACCTGCATCAAATCCGAAAAACTCTTTAGGACTAATTAATTTCATTTAAATCACCTTTCAATACACTAATTTTCTAAAATCTTTTACTTTGTGGAACGTGATAATATTTCCGTTATGTGCAGTGCTTGCATCCTTATCTCCTGAGCGTGCCACAATAAGCAAATCATCACCATCTATAACCATATCTCCATAATGCCGTGACTGCTTAGCATCCTCTCCCATTGCAATCATTCCTGCAAAGCACCAGTCAACCATATTTTTGGAAAAATGAAGTTGAAGTCTGTGTCTTTCATTGTTTGGCAGATTATATCTGTTTTCAGGCAATTTATAAATATCAACCATACTGTCTGTTGCTTGCGTAGAAAGCAGCCAATAAAGCTTCGTTACTTCATCGTATAAAATGCGGAATTTCATTTGACCACCAGGTAATGGTAAAAACACTATTTCATCTCCTGACGGAGCAGTCTGAAACTCCATATTCATACTTCCATTATCATTTTCAACGATTTTTACCATAGCACAGTAACCTGTACCACCTGTGTGTGTTCTCATAAATATATGGAAAGCATTTTCATCATAAAACGCATGGTCCTTATCATAAATTTTAACTACATTAGATTCCAGCCACCCTATTGGTGACATATCTCTGCCTTCTATAAGCAGGCTTGTTTTGCTCGCACAATCAAGAAATGGTACTCCAAAATACGGAAATCTTTTACCAAGACCAAAACAATCAATAAATGTTTTGGAGTGTGAAATTACCCAGTTTTCAGGTTTTAGCCAATCATCGCCCTTTTTTGCTCTTAACAATACCGGAGCCGTTCCTGCCGGTTCCCAGGCATGAGTCAGTAGCTTATGGTCAACAAACTCCTCACACGGGACGTAACAGTAACCATTATGTTCTATGTATCCCGTTGCTGCCATGCAATACCATTTGTTGTTTGTAAGCTTTTCACTTTCACTCCATGACTCTC
This sequence comes from Clostridia bacterium, assembly GCA_045576675.1. Classification (GTDB taxonomy): domain Bacteria; phylum Bacillota; class Clostridia; order Monoglobales; family Firm-18; genus JAZNGX01. The sequence goes on from JAZNGX010000069.1 coordinate 14,504, forward strand.
CACCATCATATGATGCCTTAATCATAATATCTTTGTTATGACCAATTATGTAAATCGTATTACCATCTTTAACAAGCCGTGCATGGTAATATGGAAAATATCCTTTTATTTGAAAAGTTTCACCGTCATCATCAGAAACAAGTATAACACCTGTCATTTGACGTTCATACTCAGAATACTTTTCATCAGAATAATACTTTTCTTTTTCTCCCCCTATATCAATAGTTACAATTATTCTCTTACCATAACGTATAATAGAAGGTGAATAACAGAATGTTACATCGGGTGTGTCGGTACGAAAAATCAAATGTTCGTCTGCAATTATATTATTCATAGCTAATACCCCTTTTCAAGTTTTGTATTACACTATAATCATATCATGTATTTTTTACAAAAACAACGCGACAATTATGATAAATAGTGGACAATTGCGATGTTTTTGGAATTTTATCCTCTATACAACAACCAGGCACTGCAACTATAATATCAACATTAGTAATAACAGATTTTTTCTTAAAAACTGTATATAAAACAGAACTTACAGAACATTACAAACATCAAAGTTGCAAATAAAAAAAGCTCGAACTAACATCTATATTGTTTTACAACGTTAGTTCGAGTGTTTTTTATTGTATTTCTATTATTACTGCACTGTATTTGCTTCTGAGTGTTACCTCAAGCTTATTGTTTACCGAAAGGCAGCTATTATCATTTTGGGGATAGATTATCTCTGCTGAATCACACTTAATATCTATTAAAACACTTTCGTGTTCAATATTTCTTCGCCACACACAAAGAAATGTTCTTTCACCTTTGAAACCACATACAATCCATTCGTCATTATAATCAGGAAGACCATTTGGATAAAACACATAGGATTTTGGTATGCAGTTTCTTATGCTTTTATAAACACTTACCCCCTGCTTTATAAGTTCAAGCTTTTCATCTGACATTTCTGTTATCTGTCCACTTAAATGAATTCGCATCATCATCGCATTTATCATATTATATGCCACTGCATTTGCATCATCGCAAGCTCTTGGATACGACCATATTGCAGCCTGTTCGGGAAGCACGGCAAGAGGTGCAAGTGCGGAAATCGGTGTCATATTTCTATAGTCCTCCTGATCCGTTACTGACTGAATTGGAGAAACGGAAAGCTGTGCGTAATCCATTCTCATTCCGCCGCTTGAACAATTTTCTATAACAAGTGACGGATATTTATTCATAATATGCAGCAGCCAATCTATGTACGCTCTGTTGTGTTCCAAAAGTCCGTCACCAAAACTGTCACTATTTACCTCTGTACCTATACCGCCATCAATATTATAATCCATTTTTATGTATCCCACGCCATATTCATTAACAACACGGTCGATTACGCCTTCTGCAAAAGCACGTACTTTTTCATTTCTGAAATCTAACTGATATCTTCCGTGGTCTATTACCTTTTTACCGTGACGCATAAAGAAACATTCATCCTCAAATTGATTAAGAATCGGGCAATTAATCCCCATAACTTCAATTTCAAGCCATATTCCGGGAATCATTCCTTTGCTTTTGATGTAATTAAATACCTCTTTTATACCATTTTTAAAACGCCACTCACACGGTTGCCATTCACCTACAGTTTCCCACCATGTTCCGTCAGCATACCAGCCTGCATCCATACAGTAGTATTCTGCGCCTGCTTCTGCTGCCTTATCAATTACAGGAAGCATTTTCTCCGTTGTAGGGTCTGCCCAAAGACAATTCATATAGTCATTAAAAATAACAGGGAGCTTACTGTCAATTAGATGCTTCCGCGTTATTTCTCGTCTGTATTTGGTAAGTTCTTCGTTTGAACCACACAAATCACATCCAAACGCAATTGCAGCTTTTACGCTTGTAAAGCTTTCGTTGGGTTTGAGTTCTTTATACCAATGGTTGTCACGCTCGTCAGGCCCGCTCAACCGCAGATATATTTCATCGTTTAAATCGCCTATTTCCCAAGTCCAAGAACCATTGTTTTCTATTTGCCAAAGCATTCCTTGATTTGTTTCTGAATTTTCAACATATCCCATCGGAAGATAATCCTTTGCAGACCATGTACCTGTATTTGAAATGTTTATTCTTTTTGTTGAAAACGGAGTTATTTTATCAATTCCGGCTTCTGAAAGAGTGTATTTCTTCCAGTTGTTTTCACGCACCCAGGAGTTATGAGGTATCATAACACTGACTTTTTCACTGTTGTTTACAATACCAGTTATAGCAAAAGATGAAACATATTCCAAACCGACGTTTTCTTTTGATATGTTTGTTATTTCACACCACGAACGAACAACTCTAATATTATTATATAACTGATAGTGCAAAACAACTGAAATATCATCATCTTTTAGTACAAACTCCAGTTTTTTGCCGTATTCATTATCGTAAAACTCATGCTTTTGATATTTAAGGCTCGTACTACCTGAAGTCATAGTCTGCTTTGCACCATGATGGTCGTTCTGGTTTTTCCCCGAAACGTGTATTTCTACAGCGGGATAATATATTTTTTTGGCAGGAATATTACCTTGATATTTGTCTGCTCCACAATGATATAAAACAAGCTGTCCACTATCTGTTATATCAAATACCATATTAATGTTTTCTGTGTCAAAAGTAAGCATACAGTTTACCTCCTTTTTTCCTTATTGTATCATCAACACATATTTATTTATAGTAAAAAACATACAAAAAATTGTAAATTAGTTTTATATATTTCTTGGTGAAATACCATATTTCTTTTTGAAAATTCGGCTGAAGTAGTTATAATCCGCAAATCCACATTTTTCCGCTATTTCAGCAATAGTCAAATCAGTTTCAGTAAGCATAGCCTTTGCCTTTTCAAGCCTTGTTTCCCTGATATATCCTGAAACACCGATACCAAGTTTTTCCTTAAACATTGAGTAAAGTGAGGTACGGCTGATTTTCATATATGCACAAAGTGCTTCAACTGTTACAGAGTCGGCGTTTTCATTTATGTATATACAACATTTTTCTACAATTCCATCCTTTTGCGGAATAAGCATTTCGTTAAGTAAGATATAGCTTATGCACGCTTCCATTATTTTAGCAGCAGCAAATATACTGTCATGGCTTTTAAGCTTTATTGAATCTGCGTACTTCAAAAAAGACCTACTGTCGAGTCCGTACTGTTTGCATACATCTTTTATGTTTTGTATAAGCGTTGGTTTTGAAGGCAGATCTGATATTTGACCGAACATAATGTAGCCAATTATAACGCCGTTGTATTTGAGCGGAGCACATGCTTCAACAAGACCCGCATAACAGGTATAAAGCATAAGTTTGCCGGTTTTTCGACATATGTCAAATGAATTGTAATCACTTACTTTACACAATTTTCGTGTTTCTTCATTTGATTTCATCATCTCACAAAAATGGCAGTCTTTTACAGGATAAGCAGTAATGACATTATGTTCGCTGTCAAAAACAACTATCTTTATTTTTACCAATGTATAAAACGCCTTTAGTATATCATCAAGCTTTTCTTTATTAATTTTTAAATTCATAATTTTATCCCGCCTGTTTGTACAAATTTACAATTAATCATACATATTTATCTATCATTATAACACAAAAAAACTTATAATCAAGATATAATATATTATTTTTATGGAGGCTTGGATATGAAAAAACAAACATTTGCATTATACTTTGGCAATCGTGGATTTTTCCCGGAAAGTCTTATTGCAGGTGCAAGAGAAGAAATGATAAAAGCAGTTACAGATGCAGGATTTGACTATATAATTCCCGAAACGTCACTTACACGTTATGGTGCTGTTGAGTTAAAAACAGAGGGTAAGGTTTATGCCGAGTGGTTAAAATCACACGAAGGCGAATATGACGGAGTAATTTTGTCACTCCCAAATTTCGGTGACGAAAACGGAGCAATTGCTGCATTAGAAAACTGCGGTGTGCCAATTCTAATACAGGCATATCCTGATGAAATAGGCAAAATGGATTTTGAACACAGACGTGATTCGTACTGTGGAAAGTTTTCCATTTGTGATGTATTTCATCAGTATGGCTTGCCCTTTACTGTGCTTGAGCCTCATGTTGTTCACCCATTAAGTGCCGATTTTGCACAAAATCTTGCTGATTTTGCTGCAATTTGCAGAGTTGTTAACGGAATGAAAAAATTCACAATCGGTGTTATAGGTGCAAGAACAACGAAATTCAAAACTGTACGCTACGATGAAATCACACTGCAAAAATATGGTATTACAGTTGATGCGTATGATTTGTCAGAATTGTTCTATCGTGTTGAAAAATATGCTGATGATGACAAGCGCGTAATTGAGAGAAAAGAGTATCTTAAAAACTATACCAACTGCTCTGCTGTACCGGATGACAAAATGAATACCCTTGCAAAGGTTTCTGTTGTAATCGATGATTTTATTGCAGATTATCAGCTTGACTGCATTGCCCTTCGTTGCTGGGAGGAAATGCAGACAGTTCTTGGCATTGCACCATGTGTACTTTTATCCGAGCTTAACGACAGAGGCATTGTTGCATCGTGTGAAATAGATTTATGCTCTGCAATAAATATGTATTCGATGCAGCTTGCTTCAGGCAAGCCGACAGCCTGCCTTGACTGGAACAACAACTATGGTGATGACAAAAACAAGGTAATATTGTTCCATTGCGGTTCAACTGCTCAGGGGCTTATGAAAGGCAAAGGTCATGTAACAGACCATAAAATGTTCGCAAAAGGTTGTCCGGGTTGTGGTTGGGGAAGCAATGAGGGTACAATAAATGCCTTTGATATGACATTTTCAAATTGCAAAACTGAGGACGGCAAGCTTACATTCTATGTAGACGAGGGCAAGTTTACAGGTGAAGAAATCGAACCTGAATTTTTTGGGTGCGGCGGTGTTGCATTGATAGACAATCTTCAGCCAAAGCTTATAAAGATGGCAAAAGCAGGTTTCAGGCACCACACTGCAGTCGGTGTTGGTCATATGGCATTTGTATTAAGAGAAGCATTTGAATATCTTGGCTATGATATAATGGAATTATAAGGAGAAATAAAAATGTTAGCAACGTTAAATGATGTTTTAAAAATTGCAGAGGGAAAAGGTTGTGCACTTGGTGCGTTCAACACACCAGACCTTGCAAGTATGCATGCAATAATAAATGCAGCAGAACAGCTTAATATGCCAATTGTTATAATGCACGCACAGATTCACGAAGAAAAAGGTCTCGCAACGCTTGACGAAATCGGTCCGATTATGCTTTTTGCTGCCGACAGAGCTAAAGTACCTATTTGTGTTCATCTCGACCACGGTACAGACTTTGACTATATAAAAAGAGCACTGGATATTGGTTACACATCTGTAATGTACGAGGGTTCAATGCTGCCGCTTGAGGAAAATATTGCAAATACTTCATATGTAGTGCAGCTTTCGGCAAAGTATGGCGCTTCTGTTGAAGGCGAGGTTGGCTCAATGGGTTCACGCGAGGGAGGCGATGCCGAACTAAACCACAGTATATACACAGAGCCTGATATCGCAAAGCGTTTCGTTGATGAAACCGGTATTGATGCTCTTGCCTGTGCATTCGGTGCGGCTCACGGCTTTTATGTAAAAGAGCCTAAGCTTGATTTTGAAAGAGTAAGCAAAATCAACAGTATGATTGATGTGCCAATGGTTATGCACGGCGGCAGCGGCGTGAGTGATGAAGATTTCAAAGAGGTTATAAAGCGCGGTATAAGAAAGGTTAATTATTATACATATATGGCTAAAGCCGGTGCAGATGCCGTCAATGGCAAAACCTTCAAAGAGTACAGTGATGTTGTTGCAGCAGCCGAGCTAGCAATGTGCGAGAATATAAAAAATGCGATAAAGGTGTTTTCATTAACAAAATAGAGATAAAATTAATAAAATTGTGATTGATATTATTATTTGTTATTAATGTGTACATATGAAAAAGGCGTTTTACAAGATATATGGCTAATATAAATATTAAATAGCTATGCCTATTCCATTCCAGAAAAATCATTCATAAAAAGCTTTTAAACACAGAATGAATCATAGAAATTCTCCCGTCTGCGAAAGCTTTTAAGTAAATATTGAAAAAGTA
>JAZNGX010000070.1:0-21950 GCA_045576675.1 Clostridia bacterium
AAAATTAATTGGAAAAACCAGTTGAAAATTTTTCGTTTTTGTTGTATAATCAACTAGTATTTTTGATTTATTGGTCATAATTCATTATACCACAAAAGCCGCGAAGTTTCCATACTTCAGCGGCTTTTTGTGTGCAAAAAATCAGGACTGCCTCATTTTTAGTGAGACAGCCCCTTAAAAATTATTCGTTATCCAATATTGCGTCTTTTCTTGAAAGGTTAATTCTGCCCATCTTATCGATTTCGATTACTTTAACAAGGATTTCGTCGCCAACGTGAACAACGTCTTCAACCTTTTCTACACGCTTGTTATCAAGCTTTGAAATGTGAACAAGACCGTCTTTGCCGGGTAAGAATTCAACAAATGCACCGAAGTCCATAATTCTTACAACCTTGCCCATATAAACCTCGCCAACCTCAGGCTCTTTAACAATACCTGTGATAATTCTTACAGCTTCCTGAGCTGAAGCCTCGTCAACTGAAAGGATTGATACCTTACCATCGTCTTCAATGTCAATCTTAACGCCTGTGTCAGCAACAATCTTCTGAATAACCTTACCGCCGCTGCCGATAACGTCTCTGATTTTCTCAGGGTCAATCTGCATTGTGAATACTCTTGGAGCGTACTGTGAAAGGTTTTCTCTTGGAGCTTCTATAGCATTCTTCATTACGCCGTCTAAGATAAAGAAACGAGCTTCTTTTGTCTTTCTTAATGCTTCCTTAATGATTTCAGGTGTAAGACCGTCAATCTTAATATCCATCTGGATTGCTGTGATGCCTTCTTTTGTACCTGCAACCTTAAAGTCCATATCACCATAGAAGTCTTCAAGACCCTGAATGTCAAGCATTGTCATAAATCTTTCGCCTTCTGTGATAAGACCAACTGAGATACCTGCAACTGGGGCTTTAATCGGAACACCTGCGTCCATAAGTGCAAGTGTGCTGCCGCAGATACTACCCTGTGATGTTGAGCCGTTTGATGACAATACTTCTGATACAAGTCTTATTGCGTATGGAAATTCGTCAACAGAAGGAATAACAGGCTCTAATGCTCTTTCAGCCAATGCACCGTGACCAATTTCACGTCTGCCCGGACCTCTTGAAGGACGTGTTTCACCAACGCTGTATGACGGGAAGTTGTAGTGATGCATATATCTTTTTGTTTCTTCAGCAGTGTCAAGACCGTCAAGCTTCTGAACGTCGCCCATAGCACCAAGTGTTGCAACAGTTAACACCTGTGTCTGACCTCTTGTAAACAAGCCACTGCCGTGTGTTCTTGGAAGTAAGCCAACCTCTGCAGCAAGAGGACGGATTTCGTTAATATCTCTGCCGTCAACACGTTTGCCTTCGTCTAAAAGCCAACGTCTAACGATGTATTTCTGCAATTTGTAAACTACTTCGCCAATCTGCTCCTCGTAGCACTCAAACTTTTCAGCAAATTCTGCATCAAGCTTTTCCTGAACTACAAGCATATTTGCATCACGAACGTTTTTGTCGTCTGTGTCAATAGCTTCTTTAATCATATCAATCGCGAAGTCTTTAACTGCATTGTACAATTCTTCGTCAACCTCGTGAGCCTCGTACTTTAATTTTTCTTTCTTGCCAACCTCGTCAGCAATAGAAATAATAAAGTCACAAATTCTCTTGATTTCTTCGTGGCCAAACATAATTGCATCAAACATAATGTCGTCAGCGATTTCGTTTGCACCTGCTTCAATCATTGTAACCTTTTCTTTTGTTCCTGATACTGTAAGGTTTAATGTGCTTTTTTCTCTCTGCTCGCTGTTGGGGTTGATAACGAATTCGCCATCAACATAACCAACATAAACGCTTGCAACAGGGCCGTTGAATGGAATGTCAGAAATTGCAAGTGCAATACCAACACCTGTCATTGCAGCAAATTCTGGAAGGTTGTCCTGCTCAACAGATAAAACTGTTGATACAACCGATACGTCATTTCTTAAATCCTTGGGGAACAAAGGACGGATAGGTCTGTCAATAACACGGCTTGTTAATATAGCCTTGTCTGACGGTTTACCTTCACGCTTTAAAAATCCACCGGGAATTTTACCTACTGAATAAAGTCTTTCCTCATAGTCAACGCTTAAAGGGAAGAAGTCAACGCCTTCTCTGGGCTTGTCTGCTGCTGTAACGTTTGTCATTACAACAGTGTCACCATAATAAACCACGCATGAGCCGTTTGAAAGCTGAGCCATTTTACCTGTTTCAACCTTTAGCGGTCTGCCGGCAACTGTTGTTTCAAATGTTCTGAATGCCATAATTTTTACCTCCTATTATTTTTCTTCTGTTTTAATGATAGGCTTTGGCATATTAACACTTAACTATGCACACGTTATACGAATGCATGGTTAACTGCTAATAGCCTAAGCCTTAACTTGAAAAGACGGGCGTGAAAAAGTCACGCCCGTGATGCAAATTACTTTCTTAAGTTTAATTTTGCAATAAGGTCTCTGTATCTTTCGATATCTTTCTTTGCAAGATAATCTAAAAGACCACGTCTTTTACCAACCATCTTAAGAAGACCTCTTCTTGAGTGATGGTCCTTTTTGTTGATTTTAAGATGCTCGTTCAAGTGATTGATACGCTCTGTCAAGATAGCAATCTGTACCTCGGGAGAACCTGTATCTGTATCATGTCTCTTGTTAGCACTTATAATCTCCTGCTTTAACTCTTTTTCCATTTTAAATTCACCTCCACAATGTATATACGCTTGACCCGAGCAGTGGTAAATGTGGATTAATTCGCCAAAACTCAGCATCAGCTTTTCAATTATAACATAAGATTTTAAAAATGTAAACCTTTTTTTGAAAATATTTTAAATTTTATTTATTAGTTTCAGCTTTTCCTCTCGTGTAAGCTTTTTTATTGCGGCTTCACGTTTAAGGGCATCTGATTTTTCTTCATATTCTTCATAATACTCAAGTGTTACAGGCAGTCTTGCACGGGTGTATTTTGCACCCAAACCACTGTTATGGGTTTGCAGGCGTTTATCCAAATCGGTTGTCCACCCTGTGTACAGAGTTTTATCATTGCATTTTAATATGTAAACATAATTCATTTAACTCACCGCGTATAGTCAAAAATTCATTTAGAGGTTACATAGGATTTAACACATTGTGGTATTACAAAATTAAACGCATCAGGAACAATTTCAAAAACCGTTTTTGAGGCTGTAGAAATTTCGCCGTCAACACACAGCCGCATATTTTTATCAAGCGGAGTGATAACGAGCTTTTTGCAGGTTTCGTTATGAATGATATTATCTATACCACGCAGGTGTATATGCGTGCCTTTCATATAAAACGGAAGCTTTGTCAGAAAATTCAGCCGTGATATATTATATACGATATTTACGTTTATAAGCCCGTTATGCACAGAAGCGAGAGGATTGCTTTTAATTCCGCCACCGCAAAAGCTTCCATTGGCAACAGAGGTGAGCAAAAGCCTGCCGTTATGTTTTTGTATTCCGTCCATTTCAATTTTAAGATTTGCTCCCTTTTTCTTGATAAGTATAGCAAAAATTGAAATAAAATACGCAAGCGAGCCTGATATAAATGGCTTCTTTTTCATTGTTGCGGTCATATCCGCAACGTTGCAGTCAAAGCCGATATTGAACATATTTGCACAAAAATTTTCGCAACCGTCAGTTGTATATTTATTGCATCGCATTTTATACTTTTTCCGTTTATCTGTGCTGCAACATTTGTGAAGTCACCGCTGAAGTTTCTGCAAAAGTCATTACCAGTTCCGTATGGCATAACACCGACTTCAGCATCGTCACAGCCTATTGCACCATTTAAAACCTCATTGAATGTGCCGTCGCCTCCACAGGCGATAAACCTTGCCGCTCCGTATGCTTCGCAATACTCTTTTACAAAGCGGTATGCATCTCCTGATGATTTTGTTATATAAACTGAGGCATCGGCTTCTTTTATGTTGTGCATCAGCTTTTCTATATTATTCCTGTTCCCTGCCTTGGGATTTAATATGAATACTGTTTTCATTGGCGTTACCTCTGTTACTAATAAAATTTACTGATATACAGATTATAACAGTAATTATCATATCAGGCAAGGTGTTTCCAACAATTATGTCAAATTTCATCAAAATTCTGTAAATTATAAAGCCGATTGCCCAAATAATTATATTGCGTATGTTTAATTTTGAGTTACTGTAATCTTTTTTAAGTATAAAAAAGTCTGCAATTATAATTGCGATCATCGGTGCAAAAACAGAGCCTATAAGATACAAAAATTCAGTTATGTTATGTAGCGGGAGCATAATCGCACCTGCAGTTCCGATAATTGCTGTGGTAACAGCAATCCATCTGCCGTCAACCTTTGCGGAAAGTGTTTCGCTTGAAACGCCTGCTGAATACGCATCCAAAAAGGTTGTGGTTACTGTTGAAAGAACTATAATAGCAAGCCCTGCACTGCCAAGACCTGCTTTCATCATTATTTGTGAAATGTCAGACGTGCCTGCAATAATTGCAGCACCCATACCTATAACATACATCCAGCAGCTTACAAACCCGTATGTTATTGCCGAAACAGCAGTTGCTTTGACTGGTTTTTTTGCATCACGTGTATAGTCACTGATAAGCGGCAACCACGACAGCGGCATTGCAACAGAAAGCTCCACCGCAGCACCAAAGCTTAATGCATCAGCATATATTGCAGTGGTTCCTTGTTTGCCGAATATAACAAAGCTTAATACAATTGTAAGAACAAACAGTCCTGACATTGCAACTATATTTATTTTACCAAGGCTTTTTATGCCGATTAAAATCCACAAGGTGATAAGCATACCTATAATTAACGCCCACAGCCATATACCAATGCTGAAAATTCCGTTGGCGGCAACCGCACCATCGTATATCATAATAGCTGTCCAGCCAACAAGCTGCAGTACGTTTAAGAACGCAAAAAGCATACCACCCTTGTGACCGAAGCTTCTGATTGAGGTTTCCATTGAGCTTTTGCGAAGCTTGCCACCAATAATTCCTGCAAGAAAAAGCAAAACGCATCCAATTATATGACCTGTGATTATTGCAGCAAAGCCTTTTAAAAAGCCAAGCGGAGCAAGATATGTCCCTGTAATTATTTCTGCAAGTGATACTGCAGCACCAAACCATATAAGTCCATTTTCAAAAGCTGAGGTTTGTTTTCTGTTCATATCACTCACACTCCTTTGCATAGTCACTGTTTAAATCAAATGCGTGATTTATAGGCCCTGAGCCTTTACCTAAATCAAGCATTGCTGACAATGCACCTGAAATATAATCCTTTGCACGTTTTACCGATTGCTCAAGGTTAAAGCCTTTTGCAAGATTTGATGCAATGGAGGAGGAGAGGGTACAACCTGTGCCGTGAGTGTTGGGATTATCTATACGTTTGCCCTCAAACCATACGCAACAGCTGTTTGAGTATAAAAGGTCGTTAGCATCATTAATGCTATGACCGCCCTTTAACAATACTGAACAGCCGTAAGTCTCGCTGATTGCTTTTGCCGCTTTTGTCATATCGTCTTTATTTATGACAGACATACCTGAAAGCACCTCTGCTTCCGGAATATTCGGCGTTACAAGTGTTGCAAGAGGCAAAAGCTTTGAAGTCAGTGTTTTTATTGCATCGGTTTGCATCAGGCTTGAGCCGCTTGTTGCAACCATAACAGGGTCAACGACAATGTTTTTTGCATTGTAAAAGCGTAATCTTTCTGCAATTACCTCTATTAGCTTTGACGATGAAACCATACCGATTTTTATCGCATCAGGATAAATATCAGTAAACACAGCGTCAAGCTGTTGTTCTAAAAATTCCGGAGTTACCTCCGAAATTGCTGTTACGCCGGTCGTGTTTTGTGCTGTCAGTGCGGTTATTGCACTCATTGCATAAACACCGTTAGCTGTCATTGTTTTAATGTCTGCCTGAATACCGGCGCCTCCGCAGGAATCTGAGCCTGCGATTGTTAATGCTTTTTTCATTTTACATTCTCCTTTTTGCATTAATTTTGTATTGCGACAAAGAGTGGTGCCCCCGGTTTGCCGCACAATTATTCAAAATATATCTGAATAATCTGTTGTATAAAAATCACAAAGTGATTTTATCTGATCTTGCTTTGTTTCAAAGCTATCATATATACCTACTACCGTAAAACCGTCTGCTTTCGCAGTTTTTATCGCGTGGTATGCATCTTCAAATACATAGGTTTCAGACTTCTCCGTGCCAAGCTTCTTTAATGCCTCGCGATAAATTACAGGCTCGTCTTTACCATACCCGATTTCACTGCAGGTAAGTATTGAAACAAAGTATTTTCTTATGTCAAGACGGTCAAATGCGGCTTCAACAAGGGTTTTATCACTTGCTGTTGCAACACACATTTTTACTCCGTTTGTTTGCAACATTTGCAAAAATTCTTTTACACCGTCTTTTAATTTTATGTCGTATTTATAACTGTCTTCAACAGTTTTTGTAATACCTGCCATTATTTCTTCGGTTGTTTGTGTAAGTGCATACTGCTCTTTTAAAAACTCTGCTGCCTGCTTTAAGCTCATAGACTTTATACTGTCAGTTAAATCTTCACGTGGTATAACGTTTAAGCTTTTGAGATATTTTTCACCTGCATCAAACCAGGCATACATAGAATCAAGCAGCGTTCCATCCAAATCGAAAATCGCACCTTTTATCATTCTGACACCAACTCCTCAGCCGCTTTTTGTGGGTCATCTGCTTTCATAATAGCAGATACCACGCATATACCGGCAATGTCTATGCCTTTTAATATATCAATATTGTTCTTGTTAAGTCCGCCGATTGCGTTAACAGGAATCGGGACCGCTTTGCATATATCGTTTAAGGTGTCTGTAGACGTTAGAACAGTTTTTACCTTTGTTGTGGTTGGATAAATTGCACCCACACCCAGATAATCTGCTCCGTTGTTGTAAGCTTCAAGTGCCTGCTCAACAGTTTTGGCTGTAGCTCCGATTATTTTATTGTCACCCATAAGCCTGCGTGCTGTGTCAACTGGCATATCGCTCTGACCTACGTGTACGCCCTCGGCATCAATTGCAAGGGCAACGTCAACTCTGTCATCAATTATAAGCGGTACGTTATAGCTTTGTGCTAGCTTATGTACTTTCTTTGCAATATCAATGTATTCTCTTGTTGTTTTGTCTTTTTCACGTAGCTGAAGAAGTGTTACGCCGCCTTTTAATGCCTGCTCTGTTCTGTACAAAAATTCTTCTTCACTAAAGCCTGTGCTGTCTGTAATAAAATACAGCTTAGAATTAAATTTCTTCAATTTCAATTACCTCCGTTTTGGAATATTTTTGAATATCGTTGTCATTAATAAGAGAAAGCCTGTCAAGTAAATTCTGCATAAAGCTTCCGCTGCCTACAGGAGTTTGTGCAAGCTCTCCGCAAATTCCCATAACTTCACACGCTTTTACAGCTGCATTTATATCCTGACTTACCGACAAAAAGCATCCGCACAGCATTCCAAGCATACAACCTGTTCCTGTAACAGAGGATAGCTGAGCTGTGCCGTTGTTTACGTGAATTAAAGCTATGCCGTCTGTAACAATGTCGGTTTTACCGCTTGCAATTATGATTGTATTATGCTTTCTTGCCAAATTAACTGCCGCTTTGTTGATAACTGAAATATCCAACTTTTCAGCATCGACGCCGGCGGAGGAGTAGGAGGTATCATACAAAGCATTGATTTCTGAATAATTGCCCTTAATGATTGCAGGGGACTTAAAAATCAGCTCTTTAGCAAAATCACGTCTTAAACGTGAACACGATGTTCCTACTATATCAATTACAAAAGGAATGTTATTTTCTTTTGCAGTGTTTGCTGAGATTGAAGATGATTTAATTCGTGAATCCGTTATATTACCTAAGTTCAAAACAAGTGACTTTGCAGTTTTTGTAATGTCTGCAACCTCGTCAGGATGCTCTGCCATAACAGGTCGTGCCCCGACAGCCAGAACTGTGTTTGCACACTGATTAATCGAAATCGGGTTTGTTATACAATGTATAAGCGGATTCGTGGTTTTTAGTGTTGATATCATTTTATACCTTCTTTTTTGTAAAAAAATAAATTGCTGATGTTATTAAAAATATGATTAAGGCAGCATATGCCATATATGTCCAGATAACTGATGTCATTTTAAATATTGTGGTTAGTATTCTTATTACCATAAAGCATATAACTCCAAGTGCGGCAATAGAAAGTGAGTCCGACAACACACCGCTTATGTCACTATAGCTTTTGGAAGCAAGGGTTTCCTGAAATCTGGCAAGCATACCCGAGTTTGAAAGCTTTCTTAAAAAAACAAATGCAATGCTTCCGCCAATCAAAGTTCCACAAATGAAGGATGGTATATAAAACATCCAGCTGAGGCCTTCTTTTCCCCATAGAAAGGTCATTACAGGGTATGATGCAATCGCACCGATAATGCCTGTGCCTATAACTTCACCAAGCACTGCCATAATAAGCTTTCCGTTTGAAGCTCTGTAAAACACACCTGATAAAAATGCTCCGAAAATCGCACCGGTAAGTGCAATGGGCGGGATTCCCATAACTGCCATTCGTATTATACCAATCAGTGTGGCACACAAAAGTGAATACCACGGGCCTAAAAGGACAGAGCAGGTTATATTTATTAAATGTGCCATCGGGCACATCCCTTCAAATCGCAGTATAGGTGAAATTACAACACCAAGAGCAATAAGCATTGCCAACACAACATGTTTTAAAAGTTTTTTAGAATTAGTCATTTATTATTCCTCGTTTCGTAATATAATTACGGTCGAGAATTGATTTTCTCCTCTCACCCCGAAACACGGGTTCCCTCGCAAAAATACTACAACGTCAAGTGCTCCCTTGACGTCTGACAGCTACCCTCCTTTTTGAAAAATAAAAACGGATAATCCTGATGGATTATCCGTTAAAAGCATATCATGACTTCCTACGGCGGCATTATCCGCATCAGGTTAAATGGGTCGAAGTTAGGTTACTTCCTCTCAGCCTGCTAATACAAGCTCCCCTACATAAAATATATATTTATTTTTTATTTATTATACATCAAACAAAAAATAAAATCAAGAGTTTTTGAAAAAATTCAATAATTTGTTTTAGTAACATACAAAACAATGCAGACAGCAAAATGAATTATATATTAAATATTATTCCCACTCTACTACAAGGCTTTTATCAGCCTTATTTTATGGCGTTTTTTCGTATCTTTCATATCACTATTATCACGGAATACCCCCTCAAAAAAGAGAGTATCAATTTTTGTAGTACGATTTTAGTACGAACATAAAACGCTATGTATCAGCAGTAGAATTTTTCGTTAAAATACTTCTTTGGTACTCTACCGCTAACAACTATAAAGCCTTTGTTTGTTAGTTCGTCATTCAACCGTTTTATAATGCGGTATGCAGTAGGCTTTGACACGGTAAGTATAACGGAAATATCATCAGCAGTATAGAATACGCTTGTATCTATCAATATTATAGCACCTCTTTTCTATAATTTCAAGTGAAATGTCAACATTTGTCAACATATATGTTTTAAGTTTCAACTTTTTTCAACATCTATATATTTTTGAATTTCAGGTTTTTTCAGGTTGTTTCCCCCACTATATAATGAAAATGTTAGGTTTTGTAAGGTTGTTATCCCTTTTTTATATCTGCCCAGTATTCTTTTTTATAGTGGGGAAAATCTCTTTTTTATAGTGGGGAAGTATTCAAAATTTCTCTTGCTTCGTTCTCTTTTTTATGGACTCCAAAACTCCAAATACTCACCGCTTCCGCACCGCTTCAAGCGGATTTTTCACGGCTTCCTCTTGGCTTCGTCTTGGGTAAATTTTGTTTTTCTCGGGCTTCGCTCGTGCTTCGTTCTCACAGTTCGCTCACAGTTAATTTTTGCATTTTCTCTTTGTTCGCTCTCTGTTCGTTCTTCTGTTCGGCTTCTGTTCGTTGAGAAAATCAAAGTCAAAATCATCAAAAGAGAGGTCAATATCAAGGTCAATTTCAAAGTCATCAAAAGAAAAATCAAGGTCATCAAAATTGAAATTTATCGACACTTCCTCGACAGTTAAATTGTCTTTTTTCGCCTGTTCATCACCTGTTCGTTT
This sequence comes from Clostridia bacterium, assembly GCA_045576675.1. Classification (GTDB taxonomy): domain Bacteria; phylum Bacillota; class Clostridia; order Monoglobales; family Firm-18; genus JAZNGX01. Next base: position 10,165 of record JAZNGX010000070.1, read on the forward strand.
CATTACTCACTCACCGTGATATAAAGCCCCTCGCTCTGTTCTACCAACTCATTATACATAGTTTCAAATTGGCTATTGCCTGCCGTTGCTCGTGAGTCCCTTTCCGCTATTCCGCTATTACCCCAAAATACAAGTCTTTCCAACGGCTCACGGTACGGAAATTCAGCAGTTTTCAAATTGCGTGCAAGTACCGCCATTTCCATATTATCTTTACCGCCTCTTTCCTCTGCATATTTACCGATAATACGGAGCATTGCAACATTACCCTCAAAGTCCTTTGCAAGTGCCTTTATTTCGTTATCAGAGAGAATACCGCTCTTTAACAGTTCAACTGTTGCAAGGTCTAATTTGTCCCCTGTGGCTCTGTTGTATCTTCCTAATACATCATCAGCTTCAGCAAGGATATTTTCAAAGTCTGTGTTTGCGGTAGTTCTTAAATCATCAAGGGCTTTTCTGATTTCAGCTTGTTCTGCTATGTGTTTTGTCTTTGCTTCCTGTTGTAGATTGTAATTACTCCAACCTCTTGCAATTTCCTTTTGCCATTGTTCAGCGTTTCGGGTGTATTGTTCGGTTAGTCTTTCATACTCGGCTCTATGTGCCTTGTATTTATCATTGATTTTGTCCAAAAATTCCTTTACATTTCTATACTGTGCCATAATTATTTTATCTTCCTTTCGATAGTAAAAATTTTGTTTTCCGCTTTGTCATATACTCGCAAACCTGACGGAATAATCTCTATTTTTATTGTGTCCGTGTCAACCGTTGTATAAGGCTCTAAAACGCCCTCTGAACGCTTTACACGCTTTGTTATGTAGTTGTACTCCTTATCTGCTAAAAGGTCATATACAGCCGTTTTATTGCCCTCTCGGACGATTTCAACGCTATTGCTCTGATATAGCATTTTCGGCTCATTGTTGCACCCTGCAAATAACATCAAACACATAGACAAAAGCAACACAAAAGCAACTTTATTCTTCAACTGCGTTCACTCCCTTTTTAAGTTCTCGGATTTCAGCCTTTAACCGATTGATTTCTTTTCTTTGCTCGGAGCATTTCCGCTCCCATTGTCTGATTTTATCGTTTAACAAGTCAACAAGCATTGCGTTATAATCTGTCATATAGTTCACCTACCTTTAATCAACTAATCAACCGTGCAACCAACCAACTAACCATATCAAGACTTTATATATTACTTATCTCAAATATAAAATCTTTGTTATATAAAATATTAGTTGATTGGTTGACAGTATATAAAAACCCTTATAAATACTAACTTTTTTAATCAACTAAACACTTCAACCAACCGTCAACTATTCATTATTTCGGGAGTTCAGCATCTAATTTTTTGATTTCTTCCTCTGCTTTCGGATTGTAAAAAGACTTTTGTTTCCCAAAACCATTGAAATTTTCTGCGTTTCCTCTTGTCCAACCTAATTTATTGACTACTATTCCTATAAGTTCGTTGGAGTCTTTCCGCTTCATTTCGGGGAAATGTGGGGAGCGGTCTTTATATAACGCCCTTTGCCATATTTCAATTAAGCAAGTACGGATTTTTCCGTCAAGGTATTCTTCAATTACGCCCTCTCTCCAATCGTCCTGCTCCGCTTCGCTTTGCTTGGATTTAATAGCGGATAGTAGACTCACATTTTCAACAGGCTTTGCAAAGTCCTCACCCTTATCAAAAGCGGATTTCATTTCTGCCCAACATTGAGAAATATACTCTTTACATTCCTTTTCATTGTCATATAAAAACCGTGCATCTGATTTCACCGTAACAGGATACCAACGCCTGTTGCCTGTCTTATCTGTGAGAAATTCCGTCCTGTTCGTTGTTCCGATAAAGATACATCTTCGGGGAGAGTCTGTCGGTCTGCGGTCGTAAGGTTTTCTATAAAAGTCGGAAGCGGTAGAGAGAAATGCTTTGCAGTTTTCCTCTGATTTCGTTCCGCTATAATCATTAGCAAGTGTAGCAAGTAGTTCTTCAATTTCTACTATCCATTTGCCCGAAATACCCTCTAAACCCTTTTGTCCGTTTATGGTTTTGATACTGCTATATAACTCCATATCAAGTGCCAACCATTGACAGATTGTAGACTTTCCACCGCCTTGTTTACCTATCAGGACAATAACATCGTCAAATTTACACCCTGCACGATATGCTCTATTGATACCGCCTGCAAACAGTAGTCTTGAACATTCTCTGTTATATGGCGTATCATCTGCACCTAACCATTTAGACAAAAAGTTTTCTACACGCTTTTGTCCGTCCCATATAAGAGAGTCGATTTTATCCTTTATCGGACAGTATTCTCTTTCGTGCTGAAATTCCGCAAAAGCATCTTCGTATTTTTGACGGTTAAATATGCTATAATTTGCCTCTATGTAAGTCCGTGCGGAAGCATCGTCTGCATCTGTCCATTGTGATTTACCTTTTACTTTGTGCTTTTCGGGAAGTCCTGACAAAGTGTTATATTTCACTATGGAAAAATAGCGGTCATATCGCATAATATCCAAATAGTTAGAGGCAACATTTGCAATAGTGGGGACTTTTACTCCGTCAACTTTCTTGTCAACAGTTATCAGAAACGGCTTGACTTCTTCGGGATTGCCTTGTCCCTCTGTATTGACTACCGCTTCGTAAATGTCATCAAGAGAAAAATCCTTTAACATCTCGGAAAGTTTCTGTGCTGACATATTCCGCAAACAATAATCAATTTTTTCATTCTCTGTCAATATCACCACCACCGTTTTTTAGATATTCGATAGCAGGCTTCATAGCCTTTTGCATATCTTTTATACGCCCTTGCATACCTCGCACAAACTGCTCAATATCTCTGTCATCGGCAGGCAACCAAAAACCACTTTGAGTACTACTGCAAATAAGTTCACCTTGCTTTCGTAGTGCATTTATCGTGATTGTAACATCTCGCTCATTCCACCCCAAAAGTCTTGCAAGGTCTTTGGCGGTGATTGCGTTCTGCTCTCCAACAGACAAATAATCGGTTAAAATAAGAGGTTTATTTTTCTTCATTCGGTTTCACCGCCTTTTTACTTTCTGCTTCGAGTTGTTCAGCAAGTGCCGTTGTATTTACCAAAAAACGATTACCTGTATAAATACCGGGACACTCACCTTTTGAAACAAGAACACGCAAACGGTGTTCACTCAATAACCCTGTGGCTGCCGTTTGTCTAATTGTTTTGAAAATCGGCATATAGAATATCACTCCAATACTTGAAAATTTTCATCAGAAATCGTCGACTATCTCTTGACATCGTTATTATACTATGGTATACTGTATTTAGTCGAGATACATTCTACATACATTTAATTTATTTTTACAAGGACGGTGTATTTATATGAAATACAACTTTGCGGATATTGCGGTGCGTATTCGTGATATAAGAAAAAACAATGGATTGTCGCAAGAACAGTTAATCGGAGAATTAAAAAATAAATACGATTTTTCCATTTCACGCAACACATTAAGCAAAATAGAAAACGGAGAAAAGAAATTTTTCACATTTGATTTTTTATATACCTTTGCGGAAATGTTTGATTGTGATATCGGTTACTTATTAGGAGAGTATGAAGAAAAGAAACAAGAAGCACATCAGATTTGTTCAGCAACCGGATTGAGCGAAAATGCTCTTTACAAAATACAAAATGAAAAGACAAATTGCAGGATACAACAATTTAACCAAATAATTGAAGATAGGTCTTTTTGGGAGATTTTGAATTTTTTCTGCAACTATGGACACATTTCAAAAGAATTGTTTGAAGAGAACGAAAAAAGAAGCAAGTTATATTGGGAGTCCATTAAAAATGCAGAAGATGAAGAAACGGCAGATTTATATAAGCGTGCATCTATTGCTTTGGACAAACAAAAATATAACTATGAAATGAACCGCTATAAATGCCAATTGCTCTTTGAGGAAATTCTCGATAGATTTTTGCCGAAAATATAACGAAAGGACGGTGTGAATAATGGCTAATATTCAAGAAAGAAGAAACAAAGACGGCAAGTTGATTTCATATTCTATCCGTGTTCATCGTGGGCGTGGAGCGGACGGAAAGCAACTCAAACCATATACAACCACCTTTGATGTTTTGCCCACTTGGAAAGAAGAAACAGCACGCAAAAAAGCGGAAGCGTTTGCAAGTGTATTTGAAAAGGAATGCAGGGACGGAATAAAAACAGATAACCGCCAAAGATTTGACGGCTATTGTGATTATGTTATCGGCTTAAAAGAGCAAAGAGGCGTTAAACATTCAACCATTGTCAGATACAAGGAATTGACTACAAGAATATATCCTGTTATCGGGCATATAAAACTCTGTGATTTGCGTGTAGACCATTTGAACGATTTATATACATCTTTGTCAGCTGACGGCTTAAATAAAAAAACAGGCGGTAAATTATCGACTAAAACTATAATCGAACATCACCGTCTGATTTCAACAGTATTAGAGCAAGCATTCAAAGAAAGACTTGTTGTATTCAATGTATCAAGGCAAGCGGAATTGCCTCGAATGGAAAAGAAAGATGTAAACTATTTTCAACCGGAGCAAATAGAGGCTATCAGAAACGCCCTCGAAAATGAGCAACCAAAATGGAAAATGCTCGTGCATCTGCTTTTAATTACAGGTGCAAGGCGTGGAGAAATTCTCGGTCTTAAATGGGATAAAGTTGACTTTAACAAAAACCGCATTTATATTTGCAACAGTATTCTATATTCATCTGACAGAGGCATATATGAAGATACACCCAAAACCGAAAAGTCAAAAAGATTCGTAACTTTACCCATTGAAACAATGAATGAATTAAAATCCTATCAGCAATATCAAGCACAGGAATATTTCAAAAATAAAATTCCCTGCAACCTGAACGGATTTGTATTTGCACAAATTGACGGAACGGCTATGCACCCTGACAGCGTAACAGATTACCTGAAAAAGTTTTCAAAGAAATATAATCTGCCTCACATCAACGCTCACGCATTCCGTCACACTATGGCAAGTCTACTATATTTCAATGGAGTTGACAGCGTTTCAATTTCCAAAAGATTAGGTCACGCACAGGTAAGCACAACCGCAAATATATATGCTCACATCATAGAAGAAGCAGACCAAAAAAACGCAGACATTTTATCTGATATTTTTCTCAAAAAAGCGTGATTTTTTATATCGAGTTGAATTATTGTTGAATTATTGGCACAAATTGAACAAAAAAAGAAAACCTTGTATTTACCAAAAACGGCTTAAATACAAGGTTTTTCTATGGTTGCGGGGATGGGATTTGAACCACATGACCTTCGGGTTATGAGCCCGACGAGCTACCAGACTGCTCCACCCCGCGATATTAAGTTACCCAACGCATAATAGTATAGCATAAAATATATGTTGTGTCAAGTATTATTTGAAAAAATATTATTATGTGGCTGTGAGTCAATCACAGCCACATTAATATATTATGCATTTTTCGCCTTTTTATTCATACGTTTTTGAGATTTATCATCAAAAACCGAATAAACAACAGGTATTACATACAATGTAAGGAATGTTCCCACAAAAAGACCACCAATTAAAACCTGTGCAAGAGGTGCCATCATAGCTCCACCTGAAGAAGAATCAAGCGCCATTGGTATAAAGCCGAGAATAGTTGTCAGTGACGTCATAAGTACAGGGCGTATTCTTGCAAGTCCACCGTAAATAATAACTTCGTTTCTTGGTTTTTCAGGTTGTTCTTTTCTTTCGGAATTAATAAAGTCAATAAGAACGATACCATTATTTACAATAATACCAACAAGCATTAGTATACCTATGCAGCTAATAACAGACAGTGGTGAATTTGTAAACAATAGTGCAAGAACCACTCCGATAAACGCAAGAGGAAGAGTGAACATAATAATTGCAGGCTGGCTAAGACTTTCAAACTGAGCTGCCATTACAAGATACATTAGCACAATACCAAGTATGATAGCTAGCACAAGTGACAGCATCGCATCAATCATAGTTTCAAAATTTCCTCCGGCTTCTTGTGTAACTCCATCGGGCTTTTGTATTGCTTTTAGTTTTTCATTAAACTGCTTGTTAACGGTTGCCATATCAGTGTCATAAAGCTTACCTGTAACAGTATAAACTCGTTGCTGGTCAATTCTTGTAAGTGTAGTCTGACCTTGCTCAATTGTAACATCAGCTATGTCAGAAAGGGTAATCCACTGCCCTGTAAAGGTTTTTAACTGAGTATTTTTTAACTGATTATAGTTTTCTATATAGCTTTCAGGATATTCAACTACTATATCATATTCAGTGCCGCCCTCAGAATAGCGTGATGCAGTTGTACCATCGAGTGCATTTTTAATCAGTGTTGCAGCGGTTGCAGTGTTCATTCCGTAGCGAGCGGATTTTGACGGGTCTAATTTTATTGCAACCTCTGATTTTGTTTCTGAAATGGAGGTTGAAGTTTCTGATACACCGTCAATTGATGCAAGAACAGCTTCGGCATTAATAACATATTGCTCAAGCTCATCTTCGTTACCACCTGTAAATCTGAACTGTATTTCATCAGTTGACATAGACATTGCTGAATTAGATGCCTGTATTGAAATGGTTGCACCTGTTATATCAGCACAGCTTTTTCTAAACTCTTCTGCAACATCTGCAGAGCTTGACTTTCTGTTTTCGTTTAATGTGACAGTAATGGAAGAAGCATTAGATGATGTTCCGCCAAGCATTGCTGTCATACCACCAGAACCTACACTTGAAAAAACTGTTTTAACATCCTTATGTTCTTTAATTATACTTTCAATCTTTGACGTGATTTTGTCAGTATCTTCAAGCTTTGCACCCTGCGGAAGCTCGATGCTTATTGAAATTGTTCCCTCATCACCCATTTCCATAAGTGTCATACCCAATTGTGACAATACAAATATGCTTAAAATAAAAACGAGTAAAACACTTGATATAAAGCGTTTTCTGTGTGCAAGTGTCCATTTGAGTGACTTTTCATAAATACCAAAAAGCTTATTAAGCATATTTTCAAACGGCTTGCTGATAAACAACAGACTTTTGGTTTTTTTGCTTATGTTTTCAATTTTTGATGAAAGCATTGGTACCAGAAGGAAGGTTGTCAGCAAGGCGGCAATCTGTGAAAAAATGATTGCGAACGAAAGCTGTTTAAACATAACTGCCATCATATTGTCAACAAACAGAAGAGGTACATATACTATGCAGGTCGTAAGAACCGAAGCAACAACTGCACCGATAACTTCTTTTGTTCCTTTTATTGCACCATCCTTTGGAGAGTCACCAAGTGTCTGACGACGGCGGAAGATATTTTCAAGAACAACGACTGAGTTGTCAACCAACATACCAATACCAAGTGCAAGACCACCTAACGAAACAACATTCAAGGTCATATTTGAAAAATACATTCCTATAAACGTTATAATAACTGATATCGGCATTGAAATACCAATTATTAAGGCTGTTTTGATATTGCCGAGGAAGAGGAAGAGGATGATAACTGCAAGCACAGCACCAATAACTGCACTTTCTGCAACAGAAACTATTGATTCTTCTATGTAAGTACCTTGCTCCATCGTCATATTGTATTTGAATTTAGGGTTTGTTCTTTGAGCGTTGTCAAGAACTTTGTATACTGCCTTTACAACCTCAACTGTATTGGCATCCGATTCAGATGCAATTGATATTGCAATAGATTCGTTTCCGTTTAACCGTGAAATTGATGTTTTGTCTGATAATGTATCGGTAACCTTTGCAATATCCTGAATATATACAAGCTGACCTGTTTGTGTTACAAGAGGTACAGTGTTTATATCAGATACCTTATTAAATTTACCTACAGCACGTGCAGGAAGTCTTCTGTTCATACCTTCTGTTGTGCCTGCAGGCATATTGATGTTTTGTGCTGATATTCCAGATACAACATCTGACAGAGTCATATTATAACCAAACATCTTTTCGGGGTCAACTTCAACCTTTATTATTCTGTCCTGAGCACCTGTCAGTGTTACAGATGCAACTCCGTCAATGGCTTCAAGCTTGTTTTTAACATTGTCTTCAATATACTTTTTAGTTTGTACAAGGTCGTAGCCCTCATATGACGCACTAAGCATAGCAATAGGCATCATAGAAGTATCAAGCTTTAATACCATTGGTTCTTCGGCATCTGCAGGAAGGTAGTCTTTAATAAGTTCAATGTTGCCTTCAATATCACTTACTGCTTTGTCCATATCAGTGCCTACGGCAAACTGTGCCATTACAATTGAAGTTCCTTCTGAGCTTTGTGATGTGAGGCTTTCAACTCCTGAGACAGAGCTTACGGACGATTCAATTGTTTTAGTAACCATATTCTCTACTTCTTCAGAACCGGTTGTTCCATACTGCGTGTATATGAGTGCCATTGAAAGATTAATTTCAGGCATCATTTCCATTGGCAGCATAGTTAATGAATAAAGACCTATTACAACGAATATAAGAACTGCCATTGTGACCGCTATCGGTCGTTTTACTGATAATTCATGTAGTTTCATAATCTATACCATTGCCTTTCAATTAATCTTCTACAATTTTGACCTTGTTGTTCTTTTCTGAAATATACTCTTTACCCGAAATAACAACAAAATCTCCGTCCTTTATACCTGTTAAAATCTGAGTTAACTCATCACCGACAATACCGGTTGTTATAACAGATTTTGATGCAACGTCATTGTTAACTGTGTAAACATAAAGTTCATCGCCGTCCTGCATTATTGACTCAGATGGTATAGCAATCGTGTTTTCCATTTCTTCAGTAATCAATGTTACGTCTGCAAACATACCTTCTTTTAAAAGGTTTTCACTGTTGTTTATATGAACTTTTACTGTGTACATTCCTGTTTGCGGATTTTTAACCTGATTTACAACTGAAACAGTTCCTTCAATTCCATCAAGCTGTGCTGATTTTACGGCGACAGTTGCTTTAGTTCCAACCTTAACATAAGAAATCATTGATTCGGTGACGTTTATTTCAGCATCAACTATATCGGTATTTTTGATTGTAAACAGCGGGCTGCCTGCTGCAACTAATTGACCTTTGTTTATATTCTTTGCTGAAACATATCCTGATATTGGTGCTTTTACTGTTGTGTTGTTAAGTGCGTTTTGAGCAATATCAAGTGCTGCCTTTGCAGAGTCAACTGCTGCCTGAGCAGATGCTTTTGTTTCTGATGCAAGCACGTTTGTTGTAAGGTCATAATTACTTTTTGCAGTGTTAAGATTTAATTCTGCACTGCTAAGGCGGGTTTTCGCACCATCAAATTCTATCTGGCTTATAGCACCCATTTCGAAAAGAGTTTTCATTCTGTCGTAATTTGTTTTTGCATTGTCGTATTCAAGCTGAGCACCGTCAACTGCGGCTTTTAATTGAGATGTTGATTGCTGCATAGAGCCATTTGTTGTACTGTTGTATGCTGCAACCGCACTGTTGTATGCTGCTTTAGCCTGATTATATTGCAATCTGTAATCAGATGCATCTATTGAAAGCAGAACCGTTCCTGCATCAACGTAATCGCCTATTTCAACATTAACATATTGGGCGGTTCCTGTGGCTTTTGCAGATACCGATGTTTCCTCCAATGCTTTTATTTCACCAGTATATGTAACCATATGGTCGATATCTGTTGGTTTTGCTTTATACACCGTTACATTTATTGCAGTGTCGGCTTCAATAGGCTTTTCTTCATTTTTTCCACAGCCTGCTGAGCAAACAAGCAGAGCTGCACATATTATGCTTAGTACTTTAGTTTTCATTGATGACATCCCTTTCTGAGTTAAAGACCAATTGTGATTTCATATTTGTACTTTTCTACTGCAAGCAGGTAGGCAAGCTTCGCATTTTCAAGCTGAACCTCTGCTGCAGACATTGCATTTTGTGCTTGCATAAGCTGAGTGTTGGTTATTGAACCAACTTCATATTTAACCTTTGCCACCTCATACTCTAACTGCTTTATTTCAAAATCAGTTGTTGCAGATGTAAGGCTTTCCTTTGCAGATAAAATATTGTAATATGTATTCCTTATTCCAAGACCTATAAGTCGTTTGTTGTTATTGAAATTGTAATCATTAAGAAGCATATCACTCTTTGCATTGTTGTGGCTTGCAGTGTTTGGCAGATTGTAAATACTTACAATTTCAAAATTAAGCTTTGCAAGCTCGTTTGAAGCCTTAAGTGCGGCAACATCATAACGTGTTTCCATAGCCAAGGAAATATCAGCATCAACATCACTTGAATATTCTTCTGTCGTGATACCATCTGTCAGAACAAAATTACAAGGCTCTGCTATGTTAAGAGATATTTTTAAGTTTTCCTTTGCAAGCTCACTGTTTCTTAAATAACTATCCTTTGCAAAACCTGCTTTTGTTACATTTGCTTCGGCAGTTTTAACGTCAAGCTGAGCAACCATACCTAATTCATAATACTTTTTAACAATATCAAGATTATCGTTTGCAAGCTTCAAAGAATTATCTGCAATGCTTACAAGCTTGTTTATAAGAATATAATTGTAGTATTTTTCAGTAACATCGTATGCTATTTTGCTTTCTATTTGTTGCTGCTCAACCTTTAGTAAATCAATGTTTGTTTTTGCCGCTTCAACATAATATCCTTTTTTTACAAGCGGCGTTTGCGTATCACCAAATATAACAGGTGTATTTTTTACATCGGATTGGCTTATGTATGCCGCCTTAAGTGCTATGTCTGCAGCTGTTTTTCTTGTTTCAATCACCTCAAGCTGCGGATTGTTTTCCTTTGCAAGTGCAATTGCCTGCTCCAGACTTAAGTTATATGTAGAAATATTTTCATCTGCATAAACATAAATTCCTGCAAACATAAAGCATAGTATTAAGCATAGAATTCTTTTCATTTTGTTCCCTCCAGTTTTACATTAAGAATATGCTTATATAGGGCGTAAAAAAACGCCATATTACTAATATATCACTGTTTTTTCGGTCAGTCAAATTAATTCACTTTAATTTACAAATGTTTAACAAAAGCTGATAACTACGTTAGTAACACATTTTATGTAAACCAAATATAATGTATTGAAAACATTATTAAGGAGGTTTTATGTTGAATTGTTCAATAAATTATATGCCTGAAAATCCAAGACTTGCATTTGCTTATGTTCCGTTTCAGCAATGGCCGGAAAAATTGTATGATTTAGAAAAGGGCTTGCAGGTTGGTACGATATTTCCTGAGCTTAACCAATGTGTATGCTTATATGAAGAGGGGGAAACACGATGAACAGAAGCAGGGACAAAATGTTAAAAGAGCTTATGCAGCTTGATTTCAGGATTTATGATTTGCAATTGTATCTCGATACACATCCTTGTGATACAAGGGCAATAAATGAGTTTAATGAAACAACTGCAAAGGCAAGCCTTATGCGTAAAAATTTCGAGAATCTGTATTATCCTTTGACAGTTAATTATAATCAGAATTGTACAGATAACTGGAAGTGGATTGAAGGTCCGTGGCCTTGGGAAAATGATATGAACGGAGGTAATTGTTAATGTGGAGTTATGATAAAAAATTACAATTCCCGATAAAAATTAAAAATACAAACCCAAAGCTTGCAAAGTTTATTATAAGTCAGTACGGGGGTCCTGATGGTGAATTGGCGGCATCTTTAAGATATCTGTCGCAAAGATATTCAATGCCATTTGATGTGGCAAGGGGTGCATTAACGGATATTGGAACGGAAGAGCTTGCTCATCTTGAAAT
>JAZNGX010000071.1:0-27732 GCA_045576675.1 Clostridia bacterium
GCTGCTACTAATGTAAAAGGAGTTGCATCTGTCATAGGTGCAATGTTTGTTGCACTTACATCTTCCCAAACATAAGCTTTAACTGTGTAATCTGCAGCTGTTAATCCTGTTGCAGGTGTGAAGCTTACTGTTGCTGATAAATCCTTTGATGTTGCAACTGTGTCTGTTACCCAGTTTGAAGCCACAAGTAATTCTCCCCTATAAACACCAACTATCAAAGCAGTTGAAATTGCTGTCTGCTGGTTGTTCTTAACGTTAACTGCAGCTGTAACTGAGTTACCATTCTGTGTGAATGAAACAGTACCTACTTCATAAGGAATAAATTTGCTTGTTGTAAATGTGATTTCTTTTGCAGTCAACTTATATCCAAGTAAATCCTTAAGACCTGAAATTTTTGTTGTGTACTGAGTTAAAGGCTGTGTTTCACCATCGTAGTAAATCTTTGCTGTGTAACCATCAACCTTTTCAACACTTGTTACATTACCTAAGTTTGAAAGTGAAACCTCTGATGTATCAGCAAAGTTAATAGGTGTTGATGTTTTAACTGTAATATAGCCTGTCATTTTAGCAGCTGCATCACCGTCTGCAGGTGTTGTTTCCTCAACAGCCATACCATCTGCTGTGTAAAGTCTGATATCATCAATCCAAGTACCTATTGCGATATCAGTAAGCTTAAAGTAGCTGATTGCATATAAAGGTGAGGGAGTTGAATAGTATCCTGCACAAACAAACTGAGTATTCTTATATACTCCGTCAATATACAAATCACATTTAGCTGTGCCTGCATCACCCGTTGTGAATACATACTGAATATCATACATCTTATCTTTTTCAACAGAGCTTAAAACCTGAGGTCTGCTAGCACCCATATTTAATGCAGTACCGCCACGCAAAACCTGTGCGTTAGTTGTAGTTGTATCATTAGCGACAAGACTGTTATATCCTTCTACCCACATTGTAGGAAGCTTTGGAGTATCGGCAGAGCTACCAATCTTAAAGGCTACTACAATTTTCTCTCCTGCTTTTGTAGCCTTATACCATTCATACATTCCCTTACCTTTTTGCCAGAATGTCTGAAGTCCACCTGTTCCTGTGAAGTAAGCACTCTTGCCAAGTGATGGAGCAATAGTGTTATTTTTAACTTCAAATGGTGCGTCACCGGATGTTGAGAACATACCCTGTGTGTTAACCTGTCCCATATTTGCATATGAACCTAATTCTGCAGCTTCAAAGTTTTCGTTAGGACCAACAACCTTTGTAGGCACAAAGCCTGCATCAAATGATGTGAATGTAATTGTATCTGTAATTGCGTTACCCAAAACGTCTTTTGCATTACCAAAGCTTACTGTGTAAGTTGTTTTGCTTGTAAGCGGATTTGCAAGGTTAATTTTGTAGTTTCTGTTATCAATTCTGTCAATGCTTGAAACTGTTGCATTAGAAACTGAAACGTTTGAAGTTGTCATCTGGTCAGGTGTTACATCTGTTTCAAATTTAACAGTAATGCTATTTTTATCTAAATCAACGTTTTCTTCACCATCATAAGGAAAGCTTTCAACTATATCAGAAGCTGTTGCAGTATAAACTCTGATATCATCCATAATAGTGCCTGAACCCTCACCATAAATATATCCAATACCATCAGCTATAGCAGGATCTGAATTTGAAGGCCACTTGCTTCCTGGGTAAAGCATCTGGTCATTAATTTTTTGTTCGCCATTGATGTACAAATCAAATGTAAGCGGCGTTTCAGCATCAGCAGAAGTATCAACTACAAATACAAATTCATGCATTGTATCTTCAGCCAATGTACCAAGGCTTGTTCTTGGACCTGCTGTTTTAGGTGCTGCGGCACTTAGCTGAACTAACTGATGTTTTCCATCAGACGGCCATGTTGTTGTGCCATATGGATTTACACCACCTAAACCAAATACTAAATTAGCACTTGTGTTATCAGATGGAAATGCAACCTTAAAAGATACAACAATTTTATCCGCAATCATCTTAAAATAAGCACCGCTGCTTGGTGACCACTGTGTGTACCAGGCACTTTTCCATTTCGCACTTGTACCAAGTGTTGAATCATATGGATTTTCGATAATATCACACTGGCTTACTACAGTAGAACCATTTGTGTTAACATACTTATTAGTAGGAGCAACATCACATATGTTTCTATATGAAGTTCCAACTGCATAATCAAAGGTTTCTACAAATTTTTCGGTTAATGTTGTGGAGTCTGCCGCTCCGGGGAATGCACATAGTGTGCTAAGCATTGCTGCAACCACTAATAGTGCTGTGAGTTTTGCAAATTTTCTCATAATTTTTTTCTTCCTTTCATTTTTAAATTTTTATATTAAATTTTAATTTAATACCGATGTTAAATATCTTTTATTGCGTTATATAGCATATTTGCCGCCTCAGCTCTTGTTAACATTCTATTGGGGCTTAGCTTGTTATTTTCAGGTGTGTAAATTCCTGCTGAAATTGCTTTTGCAAAATACTCACTTACATCTCCTGAGATACCACGGCTATCAACATAATTTGCAAGAGACGCCAGTTCATCTTCGACACCGTAGATTTCTCTTAAGCAAACAACATATGTGATAACGTCTGACAAGGTTGCAGGTGATTCAGGGAAATAATACCCTGACGCTATAATTGCATTTGCAACAAGTCCGCCGTTTACTGCCGACTGAATGCTGTTGGCATACCATTTATCAGGCATAACATCAATAAATGCATTTTTAAATCGATAAACCGTTACATTTGCAAGCTTAACAGTGAGTGCCGCCATTTCTGCTCTTGTTATTTTGTCATCAGGGCGGAATTTTTCGTTTGTTGGAACAGTTAATGCACCATATGCCGCAAGAGCATTGATTGCATCCTTATACTTACAATCAGCTATATCATTAAAATAGCTTTTATTTGGAACAGTTAAATCCTCAAAATGCTTTTTAACGACATTTCGTGCTGCAATAACTTCTTCGTCCCATTCAAAAGTCGGCATTTTAATAAGCTCTTCAAGCCCTTCCTTTTTAGCACCTCTGACGCACAAATCGTCAATAAGCACGTTTGTTGCAAAGTATTTCATATAGCAGATACCTGTTAAATTAATGCGTGCTTCATTTTTATCGCCCGCCATTGTTGGTGCTGAAAATGACGTTTTCTTTTCACCGTTTACATACACGTTATAGGTAGCAGTATTCGGTGCTCCACCCTTGGTATTGATGATAATATTAACATCGTATACCTTACCAACCTCCGCTTCGCCAAGCGAGGCTCTTCCACCACCTGTTGTCATCAATCCGCCGCTTATTCTGAAAACGGCTGTTTCAGTTGACGGTTCTTTGTGGTTTTGCTCCTTTGAGGCATTGCCACAAACGTGAACAACAAAATGTGCATTTTCTTCAGGGATTACTCTCATACTTACTGAAAGGTACGGAGCATAGGTTTTAATTACATTAGTCTTTGTCATATCCCACTGGGTAGTAAAAAACGTCCCGTCTGACTGACAGTGAAGTGACTTGCCCATTGTAGGATAATACGGGTTATCAACTATGTAAACAAAGCCACCTCCCGTGGAATACTTTGCATTTATTGAGTTCGCTTTGGCGTATCCACCATTGTTATACTCCTCAAAGTTATCCCAAAAGCCTTCCTTGATTTCCACCTGTTCTTGTGTCGCCTCCTCCGCATAAACAGGTATGACTGCAAGCATAAGTGCCATACACAAAGCAAGCAATTTTTTTAGTTTTTTCAACCTTTCATCACCTCGTTTTATTTATGTACTGAATAAAGCTCACGATACTCATTTGGATTCATACCGTACACCTTTTTAAAAACCTTTGAAAAATAAGCATTTGTATCATAACCGGTTTGTGTTGCAATTTCAAATATCTTTTTATCGGTTGTAAGCAAAAGCTCACGCGCAATTTCAAGCCTATGCATTGTTACATATTCCTGAAAGCCCAAACCTTCGTTTGCCTTGAAAATTCTCGAAAGATACGAAGAATTAACTCTGAGCAATGCAGCAACCTCAAAAAGCGATGCAGTTTTGATGTTTTCAGCCACATAATGCTTCATTTTAACAATTATATCTTCAACACGGTTGTTCTGATTGTATTTATGGCATTCAAACATTGCCACAATTACTGAATTCACTCTGTCAAATACCAATGACCAGTTATCAAAGTTTTCTCTGTCAAGCATTTCACCTATTCCCGTGTGAAAAGGCAATGTCTGAGCAAGCTCAAACCTGTTGATAAAGCTTAAAACAGCGTGACATATACTTAAATAAACCTCAACTGCAGGCATATAATGTATGCTGACGCCTTCAAAATAATTTCTCATTTCATTAAGCTTGCGCACAGCACGCGATTCATTAAACTCATCAATCGAATACTTAAAAGTTTCCACAACCGATTTTACTGCAATATAATCAAATTCGTTGTACTCTACTGAAATGTTGCTATCTTGAGGCGTTGCATCTTCAATCAAAATCTCACCCGGCATCTCTCTGCCTATAAGAAAACACAATTCGTCAAACTTTTGTGAAATCAATTGCCATTGTTCAGCATGTCCGCTCACAACAAATGACAGTTCTACGAAATAATCCTCTTCAACGCTTCTGCTTATAAGCTTGCAAGCCTCTTTTAACATTTCGTCATCGTTCTCAACACAATCTATAATCCATACATAGTATCCAAAAATTCTTGTTCCGCAAATCTCCCTCAATGCGGCTCCGCAATGCTTTTTTACAATTTCGCAACCTGCAACGATAAATTCGTGTGCAGGAATTTCACTGTTGGAGTTTGAAACAATCAGCCTTACAGGTCTTGAATATGAATAATCAAGCTTCATCTCTCTGAAAAAGTTCACCAGCTCTTCCTGAGGATGCCCCGAGCCTGATAACTGAACACTGAAAAACTCTCTTATGCAAAGCTCTGTAATTGTGTTCATTCTGTCCTTCATATTCTGCACAATTGACTGAATGGAAAGCTCTCTCTTTAAATGGTCAATTGCTTTTTTAACAACCTCTATAATCCTGTCGTTGCCCTCATATTTAAGCACGTAATCAACAACATTCAAGCCTATCGCTGTTTTTGCATAATCAAAAGTGTCATAAGCTGTTAAAAATATAATTTTTGTACACGGTGAGCGTTTCATTATCATTTCTGCAAGCTCTATTCCGCTTATATCAGGCATACTTATGTCACAAAGCATAATATCTGCCGGCAACGCCTTATGCTTTTCAAGTGCCTCCTTTGCAGAATATGCCACATCAACCTCAAGCTCAAGCTCCGTTTGTATAAGAAACATTTCTTTTACGGTGTCTGCAATTGCTCTCTCGTTATCAACAATAATAAGCCTGTACATTACAACACCTCCTTTTTCTCATACTCAATATAAAGACTTGCAAGCAATCCGCCAAGCTCACTTCTTTTGAATTTCAGTCCGCTGTTTCCGCCGAATTTCAGATTTAGTCTGCGATTTATATTTATAATCGCACTCACTCTGTCGCACGGAATCTCACCGCTTACAAGCTTGTTCATCTTTTCAATCGTTTCGTCACTTATATCACCATTGTCACTGATTTCAACACACAAATTGCCATTATCCATTTTTGTGCTTATTATTATACGGCTGTTGCTTTTTTTATCTACAACATATTTAAACGCATTTTCAACAAGTGGCTGTATTGTAAGCTTTGGAATTTGTGCTTTTGTAGCATCCTCCGAACGAACAACCATTTCAATATCAAAGCTGTCACCAAAACGCATTTTCTGAATTTGAATGTAATTGTCTATGTGTGCAAATTCCTCTTTTAAGGTTATATTATCAGTCGGCGTACTGCAGGTGTACTTGAAGTAATTGCCAAGATATCCGCTTACAAGCTCGGCAGATTTTATATCCTCCTGCCTTAAAAGATATTTAAGCAAAAACAAAGTATTATATAAAAAATGAGGATTAATCTGTGACTGCAGCTCATTGAACTTTGCTTCCTCAAGCATTATTCTCTGCTGAACAGTTTTGTTAAGGCTGTCCTCCAGCTTTTTACTCATATTATTGAATGAACCATAAATAAGCTTGAACTCATCATAGCCCTTACGCCCGATGGTATAACCAAAGTTACCTGCCTCAATTTTATTAAACGCTGTAACAAGGTCAGAAAGCGGCTTGTTGATTGTGTTAAAAATATAAAACATAAACAACACAATTATAAGAACCAAAACAACAACCAGTATCAAAAACACACTGTTTTGCGTAATTGCTTTTTTTATGTAAAGCTCGTCAAAATCCGACCACACAAGCTTAACTGTGTTATATCCGTTTAATTCTATAGTTTTACCATTTATTTTTTCTGTACTTTTACCAAGTGCCTTTCCGTCAATATAAAGCTGTGCCGTTCCGCCGTTTGATGTTGCAAAATCATTTACACTATGTAAAAACGCTTGCTGATTAAGTTTTATAAGCATAGCAAAATCCGGCAAAACATTTGATACGGTATACGCATTCGGCTGATACAAAAAGATATTGTTGTTATATTTAAAAATTCCTGTTCCGCCAATTTCAACAATCTGCCTGTACTGCTCGTCGGTGATTTCAGTATAATAATCATTGCTGGAAAACATCGCCATTGTGTTTCCTGAAACAAGATAAGCATCTTCGATGTATTCACTCATATTTTTGAGTGAAACAAGCTTTTCTTTCGCTTCGCTTATTGCCGCAGTGTACTCATAATTGTACATTTCATCTTTAAAATACACCGTTTTCAAGATTTCGTTGCTTACCACAACGTCATACATAAGCCTGTCAATCTTCTCCAACTCGCTAATTATGTTGTCATATACATTCTGTGCCTTAAGACGCTGTTCAGCATCCATTGCCTCATTGATTGTAATTGTCATACTTGTGTACATAATTGCACAAAGGGCAACCGCCGCAATCATAATTACAAGGAAACGAAACAACACTCTTCTGTAGACCTTAACGGTTCTATCCATACTGACATCTCTCCTTTTCAAGTGATGTCTTAATTATATCATTTATATCATTTCAAGTTAATAAACAAATTAAGTAAATACTATCAACCTTTAACACTACCTACAATCATTCCCTTTACAAAATGTTTCTGGAACAACGGATATACCATAAGTATCGGCAGTGTTGCAATAAATATCTGTGCTGCCCTCATAGTTCTGTCTGAAACATCCGGTGCGTTAAACACATCCGCTTCTGCAAGAAGTGATATATCTCTTTCAATTACAACAGTTCTAAGATATGACTGCAACGGATAGTTAACTGAATTATTCATATAAATAATTCCCGAAAACCACTCATTCCAGTGACCAACAAGAACATAAATTGAAATAGTTGCAATTGACGGCAATGAAAGCGGCAGATAAATTCTTAAAAGACAGCTCCAATGACTTGCTCCGTCAACATATGCTGATTCACCGATTTCTTTGGGCAAGCTTCTGAAATAATTAAGAAGTATCAGCATATTAAATACTGACAAGCTGCCCGGCAAAACAAGTGCCCAGACAGTATCAAGAAGCCCAAGTGATTTAACAAGGATATATGTTGGAATAAGACCGCCATTGAATATCATTGTTATAAAGAAAAATGCAACATAATATTTTCTGCCTCGCAATTCACTCTCTTCTTTGGAAAGCGGAAATGCAACAAGTATATTAAGTATCATATTCACAGCGTAACCAACTACACAACGCTTGATTGTAACAAAAAACGCTGTAAAAAACTCTTTTTTCTCAAGAACAAACTTGTAAGAATCAAGCGTAAAATCAACAGGCCACAAGCTTACCATACCTGCTTCGGCAACATATTTTGAACTGAATGACAGTGCAAGAATATGAACAATCGGAAACAGACACAAAAAGCACAATACAATCATAAAGATTATGTTACAAACATTAAATATTTTTCTTGATAAACTTTCTTTAATCATGTCTGCCTCCTAAAATACTCTGTAGCCTGCCCATTTATCAGCAAGATAATATGAGCCTAAAACAAACACCAATGAAATTACGCTTTTAAACAAACCCATTGCGGTAGACGGTCCGAACTGTGCATCCACAAGACCAAGTCTGTAAACCATTGTATCAATAATGTCACCTGTAGAATAAACCTGAGGACTATACAGATTAAATATCTGGTCGAAGCCTGCATTTAAGATACTGCCAAGGCTTAATACCATCATAAGAACAATAGTTCCTGCAATGCAGGGGATTGTAATAGCAAAAACCTGACGTATTCTGCTTGCACCGTCAACAGTTGCCGCTTCGTACAATGTCGGGTCAATTCCTATTATTGCCGCCAGATAAATAATTGTCTGCCAGCCAACCTCTTTCCACGAATTGGTAATAACTATCACATACGGGAATATTTTTTCTTCACCAAGGAAGAAAACCGGGTCACCACCCAAGGCTGTGATAAATCTGTTTACAATACCTTCAGACGGTGAAAGTATATCTACCAGAATACCGCTTAATATTACCCACGATAAAAAGTGCGGAAGATATACTACCGTCTGTACGCATTTTTTCATACGTACAGACTTAAGCTCATTCATCATAATGGATAAAAACACAGGGCATACAAGATTCATAACTATCTTCATAAAAGCAATGAAAAATGTATTCCAGAAAACCCTGCCAAAGCTTTGCATCTGAAAAACATATTTAAAGTTTTCAAAGCCCACCCATTCTGATTTCAAAAATCCCATAACAGGCGTATAATTCTGGAACGCAATTATTATGCCGCCCATAGGAATATAAGCAAATATAAATACGATAATAACAGCCGGCAAAAGCATAAGATGCAGTGGAAGCTCACGTTTGGTACGTTCGCTTAAACATAGCCTTTTATTTCCGATTGTTTTTACCTCTGTGTTTGATTTCATCTTAACCTTATCCTTCCAAATTACTTTTTAGAGTCGTACCACTCATTAACTTCTTTTGTCATCTGCTCGCCGCCAAGACGCATCCAGTCTTCCACAAATTTATCGAAATTAGAAATATCATCACCAAGAATAATCTTTGTAAACACTTCGTCCTGCATCTTTTCAAGTGTTGAAAGCTTTTCGCTCATTGTTTTAGTAGGCATATCATAATAAGCGTTCTGCTTAATTCTGTCGTTTGCTACATATTCAAGGTCGATTATATCAAACGCACCGCCGGGACCTGAAATTTTAGCAGGAGACCACATAGCTCTGTTACCACCATTTACATAAGCATCAACCTGGTCGTATGTCTTTTTGATAGGAGGTGTAAGCTTTGATGTATCACCTGTTTGTAACGCATCTCTTATCTGATGAACTATATCAAGATTTTTCTTTGCATATGACATCTGGAATGTGGCATATTTAAAATATTCCATTCCGTCACCATGTGCATATTTTTCTGAAATTTCAAGGCTTTCAGGGAATATGTATCTGTCAACATACAAGTTAAGCATTTTAACAACTGCTTCAGGGTATTTGAATCCCTCACGAACAATAAGATACCCCTTTGGTGATGATTCAACCATTGTGTTTGCAGTCTTGTCATCTATTGAAACAAGTCCATAGGGCATCCAGTCTGCATTTTCGTTTAGCTCTATAACTGATTTCATACCAGAATTGGGCTGCCACATAGCACCGATACTCACGCCAACCTTGCTTGCACCTAAATCCTCCTGAATTTTGTCTGTATCCTTAACACCAAATTCCGGATTGATTGCACCTTGCTTTTTAAGGTTCTGCAAAGCCAGAAGTGCTTCTTTCATTTCAGGCTGAACACTTCCGTAAACAAGCTTACCGTCGCCACGGTCATACCACATATTGAGGTATGCATGATATCCTGCCATATATCCCTGCACACCGCCAATACCGCTTTCTAACATCTTACACATTGCAAGACCATATGTGTCTTTTTCGCCATTTCCGTCAGGGTCGTTATTGGCAAATGCTAAAATGATATTGTTAAGGTCATCCATTGTTTTTGGTGCTTCAAGCCCAAGCTTTTTAAGCCAGTCTGTTCTTATCCAGATAAGGTCTGCTGCATCATAGCTTGACGGCACACTACTAAAGCCCATCATTTTACCATCAATTGAATTGAATTCCTTTGCCATCGGGTTTGCATCAATAACCTTACGAAGATTATCTGTAGCAGTTTTTTCAAACGCCTCTGTTATATCCTGAACCTTGCCTGCTGCAACAAGTTCTTTATACTGTTTCGGCGAAACAGTAAAAGCATCAGGAAGGTCACCGGAAGCAATTGTTATATTAAGCTTTTGGTCATACTGACTCTCCGGAACAGTCCACATATAATTCACCTTAACGTTAAGGTCATCTTTATATGAACGAGTCCATACATTATTCGAAATATCATCGCCATCAGCAAATTTTTCAGAAGTCATAGATTTCACTGCGGTAAGTGAAACCTCACTGTCAAACTTGCCATAAGGCTCATAGTTATTTGTGGCTGTTTGTGCATCATCACCCGACTTGCCGCAGCCCGCTAACGCAAGCATAATTGCAAGTAGTGCCGCACCTGTTTTTAAATAATTTTTTTTCATATTTTTATTCCTCCTTATACAAATAATCGTCGCAATCCTACAATCTTATTATGCGGCACTATCCATAATGTTTTCAAGAGTAAATATTTTACCCGAGTTACACTAATTTTACCGTTGTAAAAATATTTTTGCTCATAATAAATTTTTGCCTCTTTTACATAATTTCAAATGGTGATATTATATCGGTATAAAGGGATTTTATACCGATATAATACGCGGAAAGGACGCTTCAATTATGTTAATAGAAAATGAAAAAAAACTATTGTCAGCAACTCCAGAAAAAGAAATCTTTGCATCTGCTCCACGTGATTTCAGACCACACTTTTTACATGGTGTTCAGAAACCCGGAAGTGAGTTTGAAGCACACGCAAAAGAAATAGAAAAAAAGGCGCAATTTGGCGTCACTATGGAGCCAAATTGGAGGCGTTGGGATGATCCCACGCTTTTTGACGAGTCTGACCCGTATTGGAGTGACTGTTCCGATTCTTTAAAGGTTATGCGTGAGAACAATATGTTTACATGGATTTACGATGAACCGGGCTATCCGTCAGGCAGTGCCGGTATATTGACGCTTAAAGACAATGAGCAGCACGTTCAGACAGGGGTTCAGGTGGTATTCTGCGATATAGAAAACGGCAAAAAAACGTTGGAATACGAAGGAGAATACCTTGCATCATTTGCCCTTAAATTAGAAAACGGCATACCTACAGAAAAGCTTATGCTTTCATCACCTGAATTTACTGCAACAGGAGCCACTTACAGACTTTGCGTTTTTTCTGTTGTACCACTTCTGGAAGCAACAATTCCTTACATAAGAAGACGAAGCAAGCTGCCTGACGATACAATTTCACGCGAGCTGCTTTACGGCTACCCTGACCTACTGGAAAAATATCCCACAGAGCTTTTTATAAAAGCAGCCTATGAGCCGTACAAAAAACGCTTTGCTGATTATATGGGTAAGGAAATACGTGCATTTTTCACTGACGAGCCAACTATCCCCTTCCGCCATCATTTTTCACCGGATTATCCGGCAGCTTTGCCATGGTCACTGAATTTTAAAACGCATTATTCAGAAAAGTACAATGAAAATATAATAGACTTTCTGCCCGAGCTTTTCTTTAACCTGCCCGGTGCAGATATAGTCCGTTGTAAATATTACGAGCTTGTCGGCTCACTTTTTGCCGACAACTTTTTAAAAACAATGTCAGACTGGTGTGCCGAAAACGGAATGTATTTTACAGGTCATTTTCTGCACGAGGAACAGCTTGCAACCCAGCTTTTATGCAGTGGTAATTTACTTCGTTGTGCAAAAAGTATGACAATGCCCGGAACAGACAATCTTTCTATGGGTTACCCCGGACGCGGTGTAGGGCCAAGAATGTCTGTTATGGGTACTTCATCACAGTGCGGTGCAGCAACAGCCAAGGTTATGAGCTCAGGTGCCCATCTTTCAGGCAATATCCGCACAGCAAGTGAATCACACGGTTGGAGCTGTCCGGAGCAAAACACAACCTTTGCAAGCTACATTGCAACTGCTAACTGGCAATTTGTGCTTGGAATAAATACACTGCCATATTACACAATGAACTGGAAAAATTCAGATGCAGACCAGTTTGCACAATATACAAAATACGCCTCAAGAATGTCTTATATGACTGCAGGCGGCGTGCACAAAGCACCAGTTGCTATGCTTCATCCATTTGCTACAGCTGCAGCGTATCTTACCCCGCTTGATGAAAAGCTTCCATCGGTTGCAGGTCTTGGTCCATTAGAGCGTGAATACTGGTATTATAATTATAACAGCCATATGATGAAGCTTCAGAATGTTTATGATGACAGCTGCACTCTTCTGCTTTCCAAACAAACAGACTTTGACTATGTTGAGGACTGTGACATTGCAAATGCAGAAATCAGTAATGGTATGGTTAAAATTGGTGGCGAATGCTATCAGGTGATATTCCTGCCGTCCTGTGAATACATATCTCATTTATGTGCAACAAAGCTTTTAGAGCTTATGGACAACGGCATAAAGGTTATTTCTGCCTACAAGCTGCCAAACACTCTTACTGACAGCGATGATCCCGAAATTATAAAAAAACTATGCATACACAAAAATATGTTTGCGTTTGATGATGTTAAAGAAGCATGTAATTTTGCGGCACAAAGTACAAAGCACGCATATGTTTCACCAGCATTTGACGATATATATGTTTTACATAAAACCAAACATGATAACGATATATTTTTCATATGCAATAATTCAATCAACACATTTAATGGAGAATACATATTGCCTACAAATGGTAAAAAGCCGCAGCTATGGAACGCATTTGACGGCAAAACATACGATGTAGATTACACTAACGAGGATGGAGTTTGCAAAATAAAAGCTAAGCTTTACGGGCATCAGGGGCATCTTATTGTATTCACAGATGAGCCTGCAGACGATAAGATTGACCTGACAAAAGACATAGGCTTACCATACGCAGAATCAGTTGAAAAATTTGCAGAGGATGCAAAAAACATCAGCCTGTCACATTATAATGTTGACAAAAACTACAAAACAGTTGCACCAATAATTAACAACATAAGCCTGCACGCTCCTGAAGGCGGATTGCACATTTCAGACAAAGGAACTGATTTTGTTACTGTTTCAACAGCGGCAGACTACCGCAATGGTGAAATACTGGAAGGCGCAACAATTGAATGTATTCTTGAACCAAATGCAATATACGAATTCTCGGCAGTAATAAGCGAGGATAACATAGAATACTGGGGAATAATGCCTCGTCATTATGACAAAAATGGAAATGAAGTTCTGGAAAAAGGCTTTGCAGGAAACTGGAGAAATGAATTTGCAATCACACTTGCCCACAAGCCGTGCAAATTTACATTCCACTTTAATGTTCCGGGTGATGCAGTAAATACAAAAATACTTATATCACCCCTTTCAAAGAGGTTGTTCTCATATCCTGCAGGTTTGACAGCAAGCAGTATTGAAATAAGAAAAATTGACAATATGTCATTACAAAAAGAATATGTTGAAGAGAAAGGAAAGGTGTGTTCACTATGAAACTAAATACCAATAGCGAGTACATTAGAACAATACTTAAAAAAACGCAGGAAAATCTTAATTTATACACTGATGAAAAGCTACAGGAATTTGCCGATAACCTTGCATTATACAAACAGCGT
Organism: Clostridia bacterium; assembly: GCA_045576675.1. GTDB lineage: Bacteria > Bacillota > Clostridia > Monoglobales > Firm-18 > JAZNGX01. Next base: position 13,774 of record JAZNGX010000071.1, read on the forward strand.
ATGGAGGAATTTGGCGGAAACAAGGTGTTCAGATACGGCAATTACATAAGAGAGCTTTCGAGGATTGCCGCAGACATTGCGATATGCGTTAAAAACAATCCGTCTGAACGCGGTATTTATGTTATCAAATATATAACAGACCTTGTACTAAATGTTTCACCTTGGATGTCTCAGGGAATATTTGAAGGTCGAAATGCAGACCTTGTTACTGCAGATACCTCTACCTCCCTTTGCTTAGTTATTGATGTAGCAGGTGATTTGTTAGGTGAAGAATACACAAGTAATCTAAAAAAAGCTTTATATACCAAAGGCTTTATTCCTGCATATAAAGACTGGGTTTCACCAACAGAACGCAGGCACGCTCTTGACACTATGGGGCACAACTGGTGGGCCGTATGTACAGGCGGTGCCGGTCTTGCACTATATCACGCAAAGGAATACGACCCTGATTATGATTTGCATATGCTGCAAATCAAACATTCTCTTGATGAATGGTTCTTATATCCCGGTAATATACTACAGAACAAAAATCCAAACTGGAGCGAAAATGGTGACTTCATAGAATATCTGCCATATATGGGCTATGCAATCTCAACAATAACAATACTGGATGCTTTGTGCTACCGTGACAGCGGCGAACGTATATTCAAGGATGAATATGCTAAAAACATTCCCGAGTTCATACTATCAATGATGTACAAAAACAAATCGGGTGATATGACCGCGTTCAATTTTTCTGACGGATATTTTGACAGTAATACATACACATACGGTTATGCACTTATTGCAATTGCCGCACGCTTTAAGAACAAAGAGCTTTTAGATGTTGTGTGCAACAATAATAAAGACGAAGGACGTGTGCTTGAAGCATTCTTCTACCCAGATTTTGAGTGTGAAACACATAATTATGATGATATTCACATTTACAATCACGCAGGCGTTGCATCAATGAAGTTTGAAAATATGGAATTTGGTGCAAAAACAGGTGAAAGCTGGAACCACAATCATAAGGATTCAGGCACATTTATTGTCGTTAAAAATGGTGCAGAGCTTATAAGCGACTCTGGCTCATGCCCATATTCATATCCCGAGTATTTAGGTTACTTTGTAACACCGCTTGCACACAATGTAATACTAAAAGACGGCAATGGAATAAACGAACAAAAAAGCTATCTCGGAACAAAATTCCGCGGTACATTCCCAACAAGTCTGTCAGGAGACGGATTCCGCTATTTGCTTGCAGATGCCACCCCGCCGTACACAGATATTTACGAACGTTTTTACAGACATTTCCTTTTTATAGGTGAGGATATAGTAATAGTTGATGACCTTCAGTCACATACCGACGGAAAGCTTAGTATGCTATTGCACTCGCATGGAAAATTTGAAATTAACGGCAACAAAATTGTTGTATCAAATGAAGGTGAGCAAGCAGACATTTATCCGTTATATCCTGAAAACTCAACAATTTCAGTAGAAAAAGGTCACATTAAAAAGGCAGATCACCCTACAGACCGTGATGTTGAAATCATTGACCATGATTATATAAGCATTAATTCACATACAAAAGATTTACGACAGAAGTTTATAACTCATATTTCAGACAAATATGTTCCGTCAATAACAACAGGTGACGGATACGAAAAAATCGCACTAAAAGGCGATGATGACATATGGACCATTGTGGTAAACAACGGTGCAGACGGACGCATTATGCATCATAATGCACACTTAAGCGTTGATGACATTAAAACAGATGCATTTATAAGTTATTACTGCAAGGATAATAACGGCAAAGTTACAAAATATGGTATAATAAACGGCAGCTACTTAAAGATAGATGACAAAAATATGTATTCATCAATATTAAAGGTAGATTGTTTCTGCAACAGCAGTAAGCTTTATATCAGCGCAACATCAAAAACTGATGCTTATATCGGTGAAAAACGCATTGAAATCACACCTGATATGAAAGAAACCGAAATATAAGGAGGGGTACTGTGGAACAGTTCAGAGAAATATTTGAAAAGGTAATGAACAAAACTATTGATAACATTGACAAAATCGGTGCTGATTTCCCTAAAACCGCTCACGGTAAGGATTACGAAATCACCGATGAAATTCACGATTGGACTAACGGCTTCTGGCCAGGTCTTTTGTGGATTGCATATCTTGCAAAACATAATGAAAAAGCAAAAGACGTTGCAAACAAATGCGAAGAAAGGTTAGACGAGGCACTGCACGACTATTTTGTGCGTTTAGGGCACGACGTTGGTTTCGTGTGGCTTCTTGCATCATACATTAATTATGCACATTTTAAAGATGAAAAATCATACAACAGAGTTTATGCAGCAGCAACCTCGTTGGCAGCACGCTTTAATTCAAAAGGCGGTTATATCCGCTCGTGGAATGATATTCCGGGCAAGGATACAAAACGCTGGTCTATCGCTGACAATATGATGAATCTTCCTCTGTTATACAGAGCAACCGAAATAACAGGTGACCCACGTTTTGCACATATTGCAAATGCCCACGCAACAACAATGAGCAAATATCTTGTACGTGAAGACGGCTCTGCAAATCACATCATCTGCTTCAATCCCGAAACAGGCAAAAATGAAGATAACGGTGAAACATTGGAATATACACAGGGTTATTCAACAACATCGGCATGGACGCGCGGTCAAGCTTGGGTGCTTTCAGGCTTTGCATACTGCTACGGACATACGAAAAATCCTTTGTTTTTAGAAACAGCCAAAAAATCTGCCCACTTTTTCCTTTCACAGCTTGATGATTCATATGTTGTGCCAATAGACTTTTTTGCACCGGACAAGGATGCAACTGACTCCTCTGCTGCTGCAATTGCCGCAAGCGGAATGATAGAGCTTTGCAAGTATCTGGAGGGTGAAGAAAAAGAATATATTTTAAACGGTGCAAAAAATTTAATACTTATGTTAGACCGTGAATTCGCAGATTATTCTGATAAATATAACCCAATACTAAAGGGCGGTGCAACCCGTTATTTTGGTGAAGGTATGCGAGATGTTTCACTTATTTACGGTGACTTCTATTATGCCGAAGCATTATACAAGTTACTCGGAGGAGAAACTTTATTTAACTAAAATATATAGAAAAGAGGTAATTTTAATGAAAAAAAGATTATTCACAAAGTATGAAGGAAATCCGGTAATGTGTCCGGGCAAAATGCCGATTGATGTTTTATACACATTTAATCCCGGTGCAATCAAACATAATGACGAGTACATTCTAATGATGGATGTAACAACATTGGACGACATCCACAGAATATGGATTGCACGCAGTAAAGATGGCTATAATTTTGCTGCTGACCCGGCACCCGTTAAATGGCCTGAGCCTGACCCGTATCATTTGGAGACCTGCACATACGACCCGAGAATTACAAAAATCGGAGACGAATATATCATTCTATACGCAAGCGACAAATCACAGAACGACGTTAGAATCGGTATACTAAGGACAAAAGATTTTGTTAATTTTGAACGTGTTTGCACAGGCAGTGAATTAGGAAACAGAAACGGTGCATTGTTCCCTGAAAAAATTGATGACCTGTACGTTAGATTTGACAGACCGTTCGGCAATGAATTAGACCCATGTAATATGTGGGTAAGCTTTTCACCAGACTTAGTATTCTGGGGCAAAAGCAGACCTGTTACATATAAGGGTGTTCCGTTTACAGATGGATTTAAAATGGGTGCAGGTGCTGTGCCAATCAAAACAGACAAGGGTTGGCTTGAAATATATCATACTGTTTCAACAACCTGCAACGGCTTTATTTACAGATTAAAAGCTATGCTTTTGGATTTGGAAGATCCATCAAAAATTCTTGGATACACAAAAGACTTTATATTATGGCCTGAACACGACTACGAAATGAAAGGCAGAGTTATGAACGTAGTATTTACCTGCAACGCCCTGTTGGAAGATGATGGAACCATAAAGGTTTATTATGGTGCTGCAGACACAAACATCGGTCTTGCAACCGCAAATGTTGATGAACTTATTGCGGAGTGTTTAAAGGACGAATAATTAAAACGGAGCAAATAAATGAATAAGATTAGTTTAAATGGGCAATGGAATTTATATAAAAATGACGAATCAGGTTTTATAACTGCTACAGTACCTGGTTGTGTACACACAGACCTTATTAACAACGGACTGATTAAAAACATATTTTACAGAAACAATGCCGATGATATTCAATGGATTGAAAACCAGAACTGGAAATACGAACGTATATTTACAGTTGATGCACTTGAAACAAGTGCAAAACTCATTTTTGAAGGACTTGACGTATATTGCGATGTTTATTTGAATGATGTCCATCTCGGATACTGTGATGATATGTTTATACCATACAGCTTTGATGTTGACGACATTTTAAAACAAGGTGAAAACACAATTACTGTTTACTTTTATTCGCCGATTGAGAAAACAAAAGGCAAGCCTTCTCTTCCTGCTGCATTTACAAATGAACGTCTGCACACAAGACGAATTCAATGTACATACGGATGGGATTGGGTACAACGTTATGTAACCTTTGGTATCATAAAAGATTGCTACATACTTTTTGATAATGTTCAGCGTTGTGAAAAAGCTTATATTTACACAAAATCAATTGATGATTTTTCAGCACAGGTTTGTGTAGAAGCCGATTTTATAAACGTTACAGGAAAAACTGCAATATTTGAAATCAAACACGACGGCAAAGTTTTATACGAATATGAAGTATATGTTGACCAACCAACTGTAAAGTTTTATGTAGACATACAAAAACCTGCTATATGGCAGCTTGGCGTCGATAACAAGCTTTACACACTAACCTGCACAATAGAAAACGAAGTATTCACACAAAGCTTTGGTATAAGGACAGCAAAAATTCTTCAGCTTAAAGATGAAAAAGGCAGCAAGGCTTATGAGAAATGCATAAAGCTTCGTGCAACATCCAGTGGACAAGAATATGACAGAAACGAAGAATTCTCATCCTTTGAACTTGTTTTAAACGGAAAACGAGTAATGTGCAAAGGTGCAAACTGGGTTCCCTGTGAGCCGTTTGTATCAGAAGAATCAGATGAAAAAATAACAGAAATATTAGAGCTTGCAAGAGCCGCAAACGTAAATATGATACGTATATGGGGTGGCGGTGTATTTGAAAAAGACCATTTCTACAACGAATGTGACAGACTTGGTATTTCTGTTACTCAGGACTTTTTAATGGCTTGCGGAAGCTATCCCGAAAAAGAAGCTTGGTTTATTGAGCATCTTTCAGCCGAAGCAAAATACGCGGCTTGTAAACTTCGCAACCATCCTTGCCTTGTATGGTGGAGTGGTGACAATGAAAATGCGATTTTAGGCTGTGACAGCGACATTGATTATCAGGGCAGACGCAGTGCATTAGAGGGTGTAGCACCGGTACTTGCAAAATATGATTATATGCGTCCGTTCTTACCATCAAGTCCTTATGGTGGCAAGCCTTATGCGTCAAAAACAACGGGCACTACACACAATACTCAATTTATGGGTATGCATATATATCCATTTATGGATAAGGGTAATAAAAACAACTACAAGGAATTTTTCAAAGAATTTGATGCACGTTTTATTGCTGAAGAAGCGTGCTACGGTGCGGCAGCTATTGACACTTTACTTAAATTTATGACGGATGATGACATATATAACACCCTTGATATGTGGTACTTCCATTCAAAAACACATCCAGAACTTGAAAAAGAAGTAATGGATTACAATCTGTTATTGACAGAAGGCATACTTGGAAAATTTGAGGATAGTTCAGATAAATTATTCAAGTTGCATTACATTATGTACGAATGGATGAGAGTGACATTAGAGCGTGCAAGACGAAGCCGTGGCTTTTGTAATGGTATAATTTACTGGATGTTAAATGATTGCTGGCCTGCAGCCGGAAGCTGGTCAATAATTGACTATTACAACAAGCCAAAATCAGGTTATTATTCATTTAAACGTTGTGCAGACGGTGTTACATTAAGCTTTGATAAGGAAGATGAAAATTTATATATCTACTTATGCAATGATACCGATGAAGCTGTAACAAAATCTATCGAATTAAAGCTTGTAGATTATGCTACAGGTAAAACATTAAAAGTATCAGAGGTAAGCATTACAGCGCCAGCCCAAAGCAGTGTGTCAGAATTGGCAAATGATGTTAAACCAAACGATGTGACAATAGCGCTTGCCTTCAGTGATAACAAATATGCATTCTATAAAAACGGGGCATTGAATATCACAAAATGTGATAATCCTGAAATTATTGAACAAACGGAAAGCAGTATCACATTAAAATCAAACGCATATACACACGTTGTTGCATTAAGCGGTGGTATTTTTGATGACAATTACTTCTTTATGCAAAAAGACGAGGTAAGAAAAATAAAAATCATAAGCAAAAACAAACAAATTGATATGATTAGCTATACACTTAAATAATATACAAAATTATCTTGTCTTATTCAATAGCTAAATTAAATTCGCCTTAAGCGTGCATAGCACATTTAGCTACCGCAGGTAATTTAGCTGAGCTTGTTCAATTTAGCTCGCCGATAGGCGAATTTAGCTAAAAAAGAGATGATTTTACCGACAGTAAAAATCATCTCTTTTTTCTGTACGAGCGTGACGATTTTACTGTCACCGCTATTTTTACCAGTATTTATGCGGTTTTGAAAGGTTTTACCCTTATCAGTACCAAAGCATAATTTATGTCTTTTTGTTTGTTTTATTGTATCATATTTTTAATTCTTTTACAAGTCTTTTATATAATTTTTTCTGTTTTACATATTGACGGTATAGACGTATTCTCCCGAACAGATTCGCATTTCATTTTTGGATACGATTTCGATTCTGTCGAACAGCATTCTGATAGAGTCATCTTCGAGTCTGTCAATCTCTTCAGGCATCTCATCGATGGTCTTGAAGATTGTTTTCAGCTTTTCGTGGTCGGCAGATTCTATCTGTCTCCTTTTTTCGTATGCATCATTTTCGTGGCGGAGCCTTAACTGCTCGTCACGGATTTCCGAGAATATTTTGTCCATTTCCTCAATACTGATTTCGCCGTCTAAGTTTTTGGTAAGTGTTTGACTCAATCTTTCGTTAAGCTCATTTATCCTCGCAGTATTTTCGTTCAGCTTGTTCTGCACATTGTCACCCATTACCTCTGCGATAGCTCCCTTTAAGATTTCTTTTGCATATATGACATCCGTTACCATAGAGTTGGCAGCCTCGGTTACTGCGGAGATTAGAAATTCTTCCTTTATGCTCGGCGAGTGTTTGCATTTTTTCGTGCCGTGTTCAAGCCTGCTCATACATCTCCACACATATTCCTTTTGCTTATCTCTTGTTACCCACATTGTTCGGCGATACTTGGTTCCGCATTCTCCGCAGACTATCATATTGTTGAACGGGTACTTGCCGCTATATTTGCCGTAGTCATTTTTATTCTCATTCTTTTTTATGCAACTTCTTCGGCTGAGTTCAATCTGTACTGCATCGAACACTTCACGGTCTATGATTGCAATATGATGATCTTTTATATAGAATTTTGGCAGTTCGCCTGTATTTTTCCTTGTCTTTTTGCTGATGGGATCGACTACATATGTTTTTTGTGTCAGTACATCTCCTGCATATTTTTCGTTTACAAGAATTCTTTTCACAGCTTCAGTTTTCCATACAGGTTTTCCTGATGGAGATGGTATTTTTTCTTCTATAAGGGAGTCGGCAATTTCTCTCATACTGAGTCCTCTCTGGAATCTTGCAAATATGACTTTTACCGCAGCTGCCTGTTCGGGGACTATGTATATGTTTTTTTCACCGTCCTGTCCGTATCCATATACTCGGTTGAAGTTAAAGCAAGCTTGTCCCTGACTGTATCTGGCGCGTTTTCCCATTTTTACATTCAGGCTTTGGCTTTCGCTTTCCTGTTGTGCAAAGGTACTGTACATTGACAACAGAAATTCGCTTGACACTTCAAGGGTGTTGAGGTTTTCTTTTTCAAATATTATGCCAATGCCCATGAGTTTTAGCTTTCTTACATATTCCAAGGTTACCGCTGTATTTCTTGAGAATCGGGATATTGATTTTGTGATTATTAAATCAATTTTGCCTTGTTCGCACATTTTCATCATCCTGCGGAACGCCGGTCTTTTTTCAGCAGAGGTTCCTGTAATACCATCGTCACCGAATATCTCTACTAAATCCCATTCATCCTTAGCTTCAATCATTGATGTGTAATGCTCAACCTGATTTTCGAAGCTATCATGCTGTTCTTCTTCAGCAGTACTAACTCGGCAATATGCTCCAACATTCAATTTCTTTCTTCCCATTTTTGGTTCATACATTTTTTTCGTTGCCGGAATTAATGTTACATTAGGTGCTGACATTTTCATCCCTCTCTTTCTAAAATTTTCTCGTTTATTAGTTTTATTTGTAAGCCTTTTTCTCCGCCTATATAGAATTTTGATATTATTTTTTCCATGAGCGGAAGAGGGGCTTTTTCATTTATTCCATACTTGCAAAGCTCCTGCTTGATTTTTTCGGTGACCTTGCTCATATCGGTTTTGGTGTAGCTTTTGAATTTTAACCTTGCAAGCGTGTATATATCCTTTAGGATTTCATCCTTTTCTGTATTGTCATTTATGGTCTTGATATATATTTCATTTGTAAGCTCATCGATATATTCATCACTTCGGCTTTGATTTTTAACCTCTGCATTTGCAAGTTCGATGTTGTCTATAAGGCGGTTTATAATTCCGTTTATATATTCATACAAGGTTTCTTCGTGAATTGATTTTGCCGGGCATATCGGATTTGAGCATTTGTAAGCCGTATATGCACCCTTGTCGTGACCTTGCCTCTGTCTTTTGATAGGAAATCCGCATTCAGGGCATTGGGCATGAGTTCGTATGAATTTATCATATTCCATCTTGTCGCTGTCTGCCTTTATATTCTTGGAGAGCCTTACACGGTTTGCCTTGTGATACTGCTTTTCGTCTATGATAGGCGGATATTCATCTGTGCCTGTATATTTTTCATTTTCTATCATCCGCTTAACCATATTTTTATTCCATTTTGCAGAATCCTTGTTGTAGTAAATCCCTGACATTTCAAATCTGTCGGCTATCGTCTTATAGGATTTTCCTGCTATGTACAATTCAAAGGCAGATTTCACAAGCAATGCCTCTTGATTTACAATAACGATTTCGGCATTTTGTATTTCGTAGCCGAAGGGTATGTATCTGTTAGCCATTTTTAAAGCACCTCCTGTTTTTCAATCTCAAGCTCAATTCCGTTCTTCAGCACGAAGGTGATTTCATTGTCTGTTATGTATAATTTCTGTATGTGCCTTTTGAAGCCTTCGGTATCGAAGGTGCAGATGGAATCATTTTTTTCAAGCTCCTTTACAAGTCCTTTTGTGTCAGTAACTATTTTGCTGTACCGATTCTCATGTAGGATTTTATTCTTCCTTGCCTTTAGTTCCATCATTCTGCGGTCGCATTCATTTAATTCCTGCATATAGAATGACGGATCGGCAAGGTTATTATCCTTGAGCCTGTTTATCATCATAACCCTTTCGGATACCTGTGCTATCTGTATGTTGAGTTCAGAGACGGCATCCTTTTCAGACTGATTGTTTTTCATTGCCTCAATCTGATTGATAAAGGGGATGAGTATGTGCTTGTAGTTTGCTTTCAGCCTGTTGTACATAAGGATGTATGCTTTTTTTATAAGTTCTTCTGTTGTAGGCTGGGCATTGCATTTTTCTATATTTACATCGTGAGTTCTGCAGGTCCAGACTCCGTCACCTTTATGCTTGTATGGTGTACCACAATTTTTGCAATATATCATTTTTGTAAATATTCCGGTATTTCCATAGGTGGTATGAGTGAACTTTTTTTGCCTTTTTTCAAGGAGAGAGTTTGCCATATCAAAGATTTCTGCTGATACGATCGGCTCGTTTGCATTATGCAGATAATACATATCAAGCTCACCTGTGTTTTTGATTTTCTTGTATGGGAATCCGTCTGTGTATGACTTTTGCAAAAGTGCATCGCCTTTGTATCGTACATTGCTTATGATGTAACTGATAGCAGAGGCTGACCATTTTTCTTTTCCGTTTTTATTGGGTATTCTTAATTCTGTCAGGCTCCTTGCAATTTCGGTTGTGCCTTTTCCTGCCATATATTCTGTGAATATTTTTCTTACCACCTCGGCTTGTTCTTCGTTGATGATAAGTTTTTTATCTTTGTAGCTGTAGCCATAAGGAGCATTTACCTGAATGTAGGTTCCGTTTCGCATTTTGTTTCTTGTGCCGATTCTTACATTCAGTGCGATAGACTGTGACTCTTCCTGTGCAAGTGCCGAACTGACCTTTATCGCGGCTGCATCTGTCGGGGTGGCAGTGTTTAGTCCGCCATCCTCAAATTTTACTGCTACACCAAGCTTGTTAAGCTTTTCTACGGCTCTTATGCAGTCAACGGTGTTTCTTGCAAATCTTGATATGGATTTTACAACGATTAAGTCAAGCTTGCCGTCCTCTGCATCCTGTATCATTCGGTTGAAGTCATCACGCTTGTCCTGTCTTGTGCCGGTAATGCCTTCGTCTGCATATATATCAACAAACTCCCACTCGGGATTGGATGTGATATATTTTGTGTAGTACCTGACCTGATTGTGGAAGGAGTCTTCCTGCTCAAGAGAGTTTGAACTCACTCTGGCATAGGCACCGACACGAAGTCTTTGTTTTTCAGTTTTTCTTAAATCGCTTTGTATTACAATTACATCTGCCATAGCTTTGACTCCTTTCCTCAATTTTTCAACACAAACAATACCATAGAAGATTTAATATATCCAGACAAATATTACACAAAAGCACCGGGCATTACGCTGAATTTTCATATACAGGTTTGTTGATTCCGCCGCTTGTCTTTTCAAGCAGGATTTCATGCTCACCTTTGGTGATAAGCTTTAGATTTACAAGATGCAGAAGCATCCTTTCGGTCATTACTCTTTCAATTCTTTCGTTTGTCTTTTTCATAATCAATTCCTCGCTTTGTTTTTAAAGTTTTAAAAATATACCCTCACTCTTATATACAGCAGACTTTTTGCACGATTTTGAAACCTAAAATTAAAAATTCCTTTCACATATTGCATTTTGAACTGCCATTTTTAACCCCTCTTATCTAAAAAAATTAAGCCTCTTCACATAATTGGATGAAAAACACCATTTTTTAAACCCCTTGCATGAAAAATTCCTCTTCACTCTTATAATAAGGAGCAATTTTTTTGAATTTCACCAATAAAATTTTTTCGTTTTTAAAAGTCCTCTTATAAGTAACCACAAAAATCGGTGATTTCTTAACCCCCGTTGGTAAAACTCTTTTATACCCCTTCACTTAATCGTAAGAAAATGCTGTTTTCTACAGGCTTTTTTCAAAAATGAATTTGGAGTTATCTTTTATCGTCTGACTTTTATTTTCTAAAATCATTATATTGGGGAATTGACATCTTGACAATAGTTTTGTATAATAATTATTGGAGTTATGTAAATTCTCTAATTTTTACATATTTTTAGATTCTCCAAAATTGAGGTGCAATTATGGCAGATAAAGAAAAGGATTATTCTGAGTATAAAATGGATAATCATGAGCGTTATTACTCGCTGAGAGCAAACAATCAGTATTTGAAATTCGATTACTTTTCAAATCAGGTGAGATTTGATGAGATGAAAAAAACGATTCATTTTTTCATTGATAGCAGCAGAGAAGATTTTGCTATGCAAGATGAAATGGAAAAGAGCGATTTGCAGCACGGACGTTCCCATGACGATGATTTAACACCGCAGGATATAGCTGATTACGAAGAGAGCGATGCGGAACAGAGAGAGAAGAATGAGCAGTACAGGGAATATTTCCGCAAAAAACACGGTATAGATTTTGATAAAAGTGAATATATTTGTCAGAGCGAATCTGATGTACCTTTTAATAATATTTTCTGCGGCAGTAAATTTTCAATTAGTGTCGGCGAGGGGATTTTGGATTTTATTTACGCCGATTTCAACACTCCATACAAGGAAGAGCAACAGTTTGCTTATGCAATGGAATTTTTGTGGCCCAAATTAAACGAAGAACATCCTGACGAATATCAAGAAAAGTTAAAAGAAGCAGATCAATATGCTGACATAAAAAGTGAGCCTGTAAAGGTTCTCAGCATTGAAGATGAAATATATGACGACTATATTAAATTCAAAGTTGCTATGAGCCAGATAGGAGATATAGCATATGCTTCTCTTTATTCTGCAATTTGTCCGCCAATATTCAAAATGGAATATCATAAGGGATACTCTACCATGAGGGCATACTATCTGTATCTGAAAAATCTCCAAAAAGAGTTTTTAGATTTAATTGAGTTTTGCTTTGATGATGAATACTATCCGGAGATTTTAGGTAAAATGAAGCCTTACGAGCGTTTTTATATATACCGAAGTCTTAATGACATTCCATGTATATTTGATCGAACAGAAACTTTTAAGACAACAACTTTCTATACGCATAATGACAACATTCCGGTATGGTTAACAGACAAGGGGTATCTGAAAAGAAACAGCAGGAAAATAAAAACAACCCCGGGAATAACGGAGCTTGCAGAAAAGTTCAATATTACTCCTGAGAAATTGAAGGAAGAGCTTGTAACCCCGATATATTTAGACACATACTACCATTTTTCCACCGTTGCCCAAATTCTTGAGCTTGAATTTACAAAAATGCTTGAAATGGATATTAGTTTTAGAAAATGCAAATGGTGTGGCAAGTATTTCATAGTTAAGGGGAACCACGGAACAAAATACTGTGACAGAGTTCCCGAAGGGAAAACACAGTCTTGTCAGAAGCTTGCTGCTCTTGATGAATATAAAAAGAAAAATGCCAATAATGAAGCAAAAAAGGTGTATGACAAATACTATAAGCGCTACCATGCAAGAATTGGTACACGGCAGATTAAGGAGCCTGAGTTCAACCAATGGAGGTATAAAGCTATCACTATGCGAGATGATTGCAATGACGGTAAAATCTCCCTCCAGGAGTACATCGACTGGAACGAGGCATACTTCCCGAACAGAGCAAAGAAAAAATAAATATTTATGGGCATTGTTTTTGCAAAACGCATTGACAATGCCCTTATTTTTGCATAAAAAAGCAGATAGGGTGTAGTTACCCTACCTGTATGAGCTTTGTGCCACACAGGGCTTTTTAAGCCCTTATACTGTGGTGATATTTTTGATTCTATTCCATTGTGCCGACCATTTTATTTATATCACCGTCCGAGTCTGCGATGATGGTTTCTGTTTTGGTAGGTGCTACATAACCGAAGCCGTCTATGTATGCTTTATTCTTTTCTTCTATTATTTCATTTCGTATTTTTGTTTCCTCATCGGTGAGGTAACAAGTATCTTTTGCCATAATTTCGTCATTTGGATTTACGGGTTCTTCCGGATTCTTTTCCCATTTCGCATACAAGACATCAGGCTTTGTGAATTTAAATGTTGTTACCTGATTCTGCTTTGTTCTCGGATCGGTGAACCATCCCTTGAATATGTAACCGTATTTTGTAGGGATGTAGCTTTCGAGGCTGATGCTCTCGCCGTATCTTTTTGTTATTGGCCTGATAAAGCTACCGCCGTCCGATGCAAATTGTAAGGTTACATCTCCTATGATGCCAAGTTCATTGTCGAAGGTCACTCGGTATTTACTGAGCCACCAAGGTTTTGCAGTTGCCGATGCCGTTGTTGTTAGCAGCATTGTTACTGCCAATGCCGTACATAATACTTTTTTCTTCATAATTTTCATCCTTTCATTTTGATATAAAAATGCCGGCATACTCGAATTTCATTCATCG
>JAZNGX010000072.1:0-43689 GCA_045576675.1 Clostridia bacterium
CCAAGTGTTCTTAAGGACACTTGGGCAGTTTTATTCGCCTTACGGCGAGTGCTATTGCTACGCAGTGATATTTGAACTTCGTTCAAGTGATATTGCCTTCGGCAGTTTATGGCGAATTAAATATCACTGAAATCGTAAGATTTCAATACCACTTCCCCAAAGGGAAATATCACTCTGTGCGAAAAGCGCAGAATATCACTATATAAAAAGTACTACCCGAAAAATCTCTTCTTCGGGTAGTTTTTTGTTTTATACTGTTACAAGCAGGGAATTTGTGTGCCAAATTCCGTTTTTATTAAAGGTAACTGTCCTTAGGGAACCTGTTCCTTGTCTTCGTCTTATGTTAAATACACTCTCATCACGGAGGAGGGCAGTATGGGGGCAGCAATTCCAAATATATTTAAGGTATGTAAAAAACTGAGCAAAAAAATAAAGCGTACTGCTTTTGCAGTACGCTTTGATATTTGTTATATTATGAATTGTTGTTCATTACCCAGTATGTGATTGTATCACCGTCTGTAGTATAAGTAGGAGCAGCAACGCTGTCTTTTACTTTGATATCAACAACTTCAACAGTTGGCTTTTTGTATTCTTTCATTTTATTCACTCCTTAACTTAATATTGATTATTTAGAAATTATTGTACCGTATTTGTAAATACCTTTAGCTTTTACATATGTACGAGCTTTATAACCTGTCATTTCACCTTTAGCATCGATTACGTTGATACCCCAAGCGCCTTCGCTGTTTGAAGCGTGAGCCGTTAATACGTAAACACCATCAACATCTGCTACGAAGCTTTCATCAGCGATATTTGCTGTTGTGAACAAGATACCAAATTCAACACCTTTAGCTTCAGCTTCAGGAGCTATTGTAGAGAACACTGAAACTTGCTTTGAACCTTCTTTAACACCCTTTGCTTCCAATTCAGCTGCAAGATCTGCGTTTTCAGGCTTTGTGTATGTTACAGGAGCTTCAAGATCTTCAGCTTTTAGGTCTTTAGTGATAACTGTTTCGTATGCGATTTCGTCTTCGCTATCTGTACCCCAGTTTGTATCAAAATCAAAGCTGTCTTCAGGAACTACAACCTTTGCAAAAGCAAGTGTTGAGTTAGCTGCGAATGCAAGTTCGAATGTTGCAACATTCTTTTCAACTGCTGCGTCGCTGTTTAATGTGTATGTATACTTTTCAGAACCTGTTACATTAAATGAAACATTAGCATTAGGAGCAACGTAGATAACATCTGATGCATCAACTGTTACGCCAGCAGCTGTAACTGTAAGACCTTCTTCTACAGTAACGTTAACTGTGTAATAACCTGCAACTTTTGTAGTAGCTGAATCTGTTTCACCAAAGTTAACTGCTTCACCGTCTGTACCAACGATAGCTGTTGCAGTTGAAACATTAGCCATTTTTTCAGCAGCTACTGAATATGAGAAACTGAAAGCGCCGTTATCATCGGCTGTTGTCTGATCTACATAAAGAATAGTGTCTTTTGTAGGTTCTGCGTCTTTGTAAATAATGTGTGTTACTTCTTTACCTGCATCAGCTGTACCTGATGTAACAAGGCTTGCTTTACCTGTGCTGATGTCGTAAGTAACTGTTGTGTTGTAAGAATTTGCAAATGCGGTTAAGGACATTGAACCTAGCATCATAACCGCTAACATGATGCATAATACTTTTTTCATAAAATACTCTCCCCCAATTTTTTTTGACTTTTTTGTTCCGGAGCCTCCCCGAAACATTCTCTTTCTATTTTTACATACATATATGATACATAATTTTCAAGAATTTGTCAAGAGAATTATTTATTTTCAATAAACAGTAATATACAATTATTTCTCTTTCTTTTAGTTAAAATGCACAAAGATTTTTTTACGTTAAAAAATACCATAAAAAACGTTGCTTTTTCGGGGTTATATAACGTGCCGGGACGGTGATTTGCAGCTGTTTTATATAGTGCTTGATTATTAATGTAACAAATTTTTAAAAATATTAAATTTTTTTTACAAAAGTATTGATTTTTTCGAAAAAATACATTATAATAAAAATCAAGTGGTGGAATTGTGGTTTTTTGTGGTTTTTATTCCCAAAAATGAGATGGTGGAGGTGAACGCAGTGCTTACAGGTGAATATCAACATAATATAGACGCAAAAGGCAGAATGATAGTGCCTGTTAAACTGCGTGAAGAGCTGGGCGATACGTTTGTTATTACAAAGGGGCTGGACGGCTGCTTGTTTGCTTTGCCTATGCCTGAATGGGAAAAGCTTGATAATGAATTGCGTGACAAACCAATTTCCACAAGCCGAAAAATTAAACGATTCTTTTATGCGAGCAAAACAGATTGCGAAATTGATGGTAACGGAAGAATACTTATTCCGCAGCCGTTAAGAGAATTTGCACAGATAGAAAAAGAAGTTGTAGTTGTTGGTGTTTCAACACGAGTTGAAATATGGAGCAAGGAAAACTGGGATAAAGAAAATGCAATGTTTGTTGATAATTCTGACGAGGTTGCATTGCAGATGGAAGAGCTGGGAATATGACGGAGTTTAAGTTTCATCACATACCTGTTATGCTTAACGAATGCATCGATGGTTTGGATATTAAAAAAGACGGAATTTATGTTGACGGAACGCTTGGCGGATGCGGTCATTCAAAGCATATAGTGAAAAACGGCGGTAAGGTTATCGGAATAGACCGTGATATGACAGCGATAAAAAATGCGGCAAACATATTGCCTGAAGCTATAACTGTTCACGATAATTACAGCAACATAAAAAATATTCTTAACAATTTAAATATAGATAGTATTGACGGAGCATTGCTTGATTTGGGCGTGTCATCATATCAGCTAGACACTCCTGAAAGAGGCTTTAGTTATCGTTATGATGCACCGCTTGATATGCGTATGGATACTTCAAAAGGTGTTACTGCCTATGATGTAGTTAATGAATATTCAAAGGAAGAGCTTGAAAGTATATTTTTCAGATATGGTGAGGAACAATATTCACGTTCTATTGCGGCAAGAATTGATGAACGCCGCAGGTTTTCGCCAATTAAAACTACTCTTGAGCTTGCAGATATTATAAAGTATGCTATTCCGCCAAAAGCAAGGCGAGATAAGCATCCTGCAAAAAAGGTGTTTCAGGCAATAAGAATTGAAGTTAATGGTGAGCTTGAGGTGCTTGGACAGACTGTTGAGGATTTTTGTGAGGTGTTAAAGCCAGGAGGCAGACTTGCAATAATAACCTTTCATTCTTTAGAAGACAGAGCAATAAAAAACACATTCAATAAGCTTGCAAAGGGCTGTGTTTGTCCGCCTGATTTTCCGATTTGCGTATGCGGCAACAAGCCGAAGGCGGAATTGCTTTCAAGAAAACCTGTATTACCTTCAAAAGAAGAACTTGAAATCAATCCGAGGTCAGCCAGTGCAAAGCTAAGGATATTAATTAAGAAATAAAAATTTTTACGGAGGAAAAGCGTATGTATTATCCTACACGGGGTACAAGTGCATATAAGCCTGAGATCGTTGTTCCGCAACGTGAGTTAAAAAAAGCGGTTAACAATCAAAAATTACGCAAAAAGGCAAAGTCACAAAGATTTTATGCAATGGTTGCTATTGCAACAATGTTTTTGCTTGTGTTTGCTTATCTTTCAAGAAGTGTACATATATATGGTCAGCGTGATGAAATTGCTCAGAAAACCGAACAGCTTGAAAACCTTAGAATGGCAAACGACCAGTTGAACGTGGAAATCAAGAGCTTGACTGACAGTTCAAGAATAGAGCAATACGCTTCTGAACACCTTAATCTTAAAAAAATGGACTCTAATCAGATTGTATATCTTGACCAGACAACAGAAGACAATATGCAAAGGATAACAAAAAACAACGGCAACGGTATTTTTAAAGGAATTTTCGGATTATTCGCAGGAGTTGTGGAATATTTGCGATAATTGAAAAATAAATATGAATTATGTAATATATTGTAAATATGGTATAAGGGGGAATATCCTCTTATACTATTTTCGCTTTATAATATAGTATAAAATTTGTCGAAAGGGGAAGGGCTAAAGCTAATTCGGCTTTAAAACCTGTGGAGCTGCTATGGCTGAAAATCACAAAAACAGCAAAAGAAAATCTATGACAAAGCTCAGTAAAAAGCGTGCGGTTATGGTAGGCTGGATTTTTATTGCGCTTTTGTTTGCCCTTGTTATAAGACTTGGTCATTTGCAGATTGTTCGTGGTGAGGAGCTGCGTAAGGCTGCTGCAGAACAGCAGGCAGGCGACCGTATGATAAGGTCAAAACGTGGTGATATACTTGACAGAAATGGTACACAGCTTGCGGTTTCGGCATCTGTTGAAACGATATCCGCTTCGCCTAAAATTGTTAAATCAAACAAAGATAACATATCGGTTGAAGAAGTGGCAAGTGGCTTAAGCCAGATACTTGAGCTTGATTATGATAGAGTTTATAAGCATCTTACTGCCAACACAGAATATGAAAATCTAAAATCCAAGGTAGATAAAGAAACAGCCGATAAAGTACGAAGGTTTATAAATACCAACGACGTAATCGGAATTCAGATAGATCAGGATACAAAACGTTTTTATCCGTACGGAAATTTTGCCTCACACATAATTGGTACAACAGGCACTGATAATCAGGGCTTAAGCGGAATTGAAATGATGTACGACAAATATCTCAAAGGCTCACCGGGGCGTGTTATAACAGCGAAAACAGGCGGTGGTAAGGATATGCCGTTTGAGTATGAGAGAATGATTGACCCTACAGATGGCCTTAATGTTGTGCTTACAATAGACGAGTCTATTCAGCGTTTTGCGGAGAAACACCTTGAAACCGCAGTGCTTGAAAACAAGCTTGGTAACGGTGCTGCCTGCATAGTTATGGAGGTAAAAACGGGCAATATACTGGCGATGACAACAAAGCCTGATTTTGACTTGAACAAGGCGTTTGAAATACAGGAGCCTGAAACTGCCGAAAAGCTAAAAGAGCTTGAAGGTGACGAATGGCTTGAGCTTTACAATCAATCATTGCAAAAACAGTGGCGAAATAAAGCTGTATCAGATACATACGAGCCGGGTTCTACTTTCAAAATTTTCACAATGGCAATGGCGTTGGAAGAAAAAACAAACAATCTTAATGATATGTTTTATTGCGGTGGCTCAAAGAGAGTTGGTGACAGAACAATAAGATGCTGGAAGGCGGGCGGTCACGGACAGCAAACATTTGTGCAGGCGGCTCAGAATTCCTGTAATCCGGCGTTTATTGACATTGGTGCAAATATCGGTGCAGAAAAGTTTTATAATTATTTTCAGGGCTTTGGCTTTATGAGAATGACTGGTATTGACCTTGCCGGAGAGGCCTTGGGACTGTTTCATCAGCGTTCTAATTTCCACGAAATTCAGCTTGCAACCTCATCTTTCGGTCAGACCTTTAACGTAACACCATTGCAGATGATAACTGCGGTAAGTGCGGTTGCAAACGGCGGAAAGCTTATGCAGCCCAAGGTTGTAAAACAGCTTACAGACAGTGATGGAAACGTGGTTACAAATTACGAGGATGTTGTGGTAAGACAGATTATATCGGAGGAAACCTGTAAAACACTTTGCGACATATTGGAATCAGTTGTTTCTGAAGGTGGTGGTTCCGGTACATACATAAAAGGCTATCGTGTTGCAGGAAAAACAGGTACTGCCGAAAAAGTGCCGAGAGGAACAGGAAAATACGTATCGTCCTTTATAGGCTTTGCACCGGCAGATGACCCACAGATTGCAGTTCTGGTTATGCTTGATGAACCTAACGGTCACGCATATTACGGTGGCGTAATTGCTACTCCGGTTGCAAGAAACATCTTTGAAGATACCCTTAATTATTTAAATGTTGAGGCGGCATACACGCCTGAAGAATTGCTTACCTTGGAATCAACAGTACCGAATGTTACCGGCAAAACTGTTGAGGATGCAAAAAGAGCAATTGAAGCAAGTGGTTTAAAATGTAAAATAGACGGCGATGGAGAAACTGTTCTTAATCAAATTCCAAAAGGAGGAATTAAAGTTAATCAATCGTCAACAATAATGTTGTACACTACTGAAAATCAGGAGCCTGCACTTACTACAGTGCCAAACGTGCTTAACTGTTCGGCAACAAAAGCGTCAGAACTGATTTCTCAGGCAAATCTTAATATAAACATTGTTGGTGCGGGAGCAAATCCAAGTCAGAACAGTGTTGTGTCTTATAAGCAGGACCCTGCCGCAGGCACACAGGTTGAAATAGGCAGGATAGTAACGGTAGAATTTAAAAATTTGGAAGCAGGGGAGTGATAACCGTGAACATTAACAAGCTTGTTAAAACTGATTTAGACATAGAGGTTACGGGGATATGCTGCAATTCTGCTCTTGCACAGGCAGGAGACGTTTTTGTGGCAGTAACCGGATTTAGTACAGACGGCCATAAGTATGCTGCTGATGCACAGAAAAAAGGTGCGGTTTGCGTTGTGGCAGAACACGATATTGAAGATGTTACGATACCGGTTATAGTTGTTGAAAACACAAGAGTTGAAATAGCAAAAATGGCTCATATGTTTTACAACCACCCCACACACAGCTTTAAGCTTATCGGGGTTACAGGAACTAACGGTAAAACAACTGTGACATATCTTGTTAAGGCTATTCTGGAGGCTGCCGGCGAAAAGGTCGGACTTATCGGAACAAATCAGAATATGATTGGTGATGAGGTTTTTGCTACAGAACGTACAACTCCTGATTCTCTTGAGCTTGTACAGCTTTTTGACAGAATGGCAAAAGCAAATTGCACATATGTTGTTATGGAGGTTTCGTCACATTCGCTTGAACTAAACAGAGTGCATGGCTGCGAGTTTGAAGTAAGCGCATTTACAAATTTCACGCAGGATCATCTTGATTTTCACAAAACAATGGAAAATTATCTTATGGCAAAGGCAAAGCTTTTCAAGGTGTGCAATAAGGCTGTTATTAATATAGATGACGATGGAGGAAAACGTGTTTCTCAGGATATTGCGTGCAGTAAAATTACTTACGGTACTGTTGATGCTGATATAACTGCAACTGAAATCAGTCAGTTCTCAAACGGTGTTGAATTTGTATGCCTTGGTGAAAAATTCAGAATTAACATTCCGGGGATGTTTTCGGTTTACAATGCTCTTGCGGCAATTTCAATATGTAAGGCACTGGGTGTTGAGCTTACGTTGATACGTGACACTCTTGCCAAGGCAAATGGTGTGAAGGGTCGCTTTGAGGTGTATCCTACAAATGGTGATTATACTGTTATAATCGACTATGCACATTCACCTGACGGACTTCAAAATGTGCTTGAAACAATTAAAGGCTTCGCAAAAGGCAGAATTGTGGCACTTTTTGGTTGCGGTGGTGACAGAGATGCAAAAAAACGCCCGCTTATGGGTAAAATTGCAGGCGAGCTTGCTGATTTTTGCATAATTACATCAGATAATCCGCGTTCTGAAGAGCCTGCGGCAATAATCCGTGATATACTTTCAGGAATGGAAAACGCCACAGCAGAATACGTGGTTGTTGAAAACAGACACGATGCAATCGAATATGCAATAAAGAATGCACAAAAAGGTGATGTTATCCTGCTCGCAGGCAAGGGGCATGAAACATATCAAATATTAAATGAAGGTACTATACACTTTGATGAAAGGGAAGTTCTTGCCAAGTTTATCAAATAAATGAGGTGTTTTTGTTGGAGTGTATTACAGTTAATGATGTTGTTTCTGCAGTGGGCGGAAGGCTTATATGCGGAAACGGACAGGATATTATTACTTCAATAACTACTGACAGCAGAAGCCTTGATGCAGATTTGTTTATTGCATTAAAGGGTGAACGATTTGATGCAAATGATTTTGCTATGCAATACCTTAAAACAGGCAAAAGCGTTGTTGTCAGCCGTGAATTTGAACCTGTTGCAGACAAAAATGTTATTTATACAAACGATACTAATGCCGCACTTTTAAAGCTTGCGGCGTTTTACAGAAAGCTGTTTGAAATTCCGGTTATCGGCATAACCGGAAGTGTAGGAAAAACAAGTACAAAAGAAATGATTTCTTCAGTTCTTTCAGTTAAAAACAGTGTTATGAAAACTGCGGGAAATTTCAATAACGAAATCGGTGTTCCACTTACTCTTTTTAATCTTGAAAAAACACATCAGTGTGCCGTTGTTGAGATGGGTATGAGTAATTTTGGTGAAATGAGCAGGCTTACTTCTGCGGTTTGTCCTGATATTGCAGTTATCACAAATATTGGCACGGCGCATATCGGGAATCTTGGCAGTCGCGAAAACATACTTAAGGCAAAGCTTGAGATAACTGAAAGTATGGGGGAAAAATCACTGCTTGTGTTAAATGGTGATGATAAGCTTTTGTGGAGTATGAAAGGTAAACTTCCTTTTGATATATTGTATTATGGAATAGAAAACAGTGACGCTGATATTGTTGCTGAAGATATTGTAACAGATGCTGATAAAAGTGAGTTTACGGCTATGAACAAACGATTTGTCATTAATACACCCGGTGAGCATAATGTTTATAATGCAATGGCTGCATATCTTGTAGGTAAACAGTTTGGTATGAATGACGATGATATATCAAAAGGTGTGTCACAATTCAGAAACTGTGGAATGAGACAGAATGTTATAAAGCTTGACGGACTCACACTTATTGAAGATTGCTACAATGCAAGCTACGATTCTGTAAAGGCAGCCTTAAAGGTTTTAAAAAGCGTTGCAAAAGGCAGAACTGTTGCGGTGCTTGGTGATATTCTTGAACAGGGTAAGTATTCCCAAAAAATCCACTCGGACATTGGAACACTTGTTTCTAAAGGCAAAATAGATGTATTGGTTACGGTTGGTGAAAGCTCTAAAATAATTGCAGAGGTTGCAAATATGGGAATGTGCTTTGATACAGCCGAGGATGCGGCAAATGCTGTCAGTGGCATTGTTGCCGAGGGAGATACTGTTTTGTTTAAAGGGTCACGCGGAATGCATCTTGAGGTTGTATGTGACAGGTTAAAAACATTTTGGAAGGAAAATAAGCTATGATTGCTAAAATATTTACAATGTTAATAAGCTTTGCAGTGGCGGTTATAATCTCGCCGTTTATGATTAAGTTTTTAAGACGTGTTAAATTTGGTCAGGAAATAAGAGAAATCGGTCCGTCATGGCACAGCAAAAAGCGTGGTACGCCAACAATGGGTGGTATTATATTTATAATGGCGGTTGTAGTTGCGTTGGCTTTTAATTATAAAAGCTTCAGTCCATCACTTGCAATTGTTGCTGCAGGGGCACTTGGTTTTGGTGTAATTGGATTTATTGATGACTTTATAAAGGTTGTTATGAAGCGTAATCTCGGACTTACATCGCTGCAGAAATTTTCAATGCAGCTTCTTGTTACCATAGCGGTTATACTTGTTGGACTGCATTACGGAGTAGTTTCTACTAATGTATATATCCCTTTTGTAAAAGTGTATGCAGATATGGGATGGCTTTACATACCATTTGCTATTTTTGTTGTTTTGGGAACTGTTAACAGTGTTAATTTAACTGATGGCATTGATGGTCTTGCAACATCTGTAACAATTGTTGTAATGCTGTTTTTCGGTGTTGTGTTTGCTGAAAAAACAGATATATCTGCTTTTGTAGATGCATTAATCGGTGGTTTGTTTGGCTTTTTGCTTTTCAATAAAAATCCTGCAAAGGTGTTTATGGGAGACACAGGTTCGCTGTTTTTAGGTGGAGCTGTTGCCGGGCTTGCTATAATATCAGAGAATCCACTTATACTTGTTCTTGTAGGCTTTGTGTATTTTGCTGAAACCTTATCAGTTATCCTGCAGGTTGCATCATTTAAGCTTACGGGCAAAAGAATTTTTAAAATGAGCCCGATACATCATCATTTTGAAATGAGTGGATGGAACGAAAAAAAGATTGTGCTTGTATTTACTATGGTTACTGCAGTGTTGGCAATTGTATCTTATATTGCGATTTAAAGGAGCAGATAAAACGTGAAAAAAATAAAACATATTGATGTTTATTTTCTGTTAACTGTACTGGTTTTGCTTGGGTTTGGGCTTATTATGATAATGTCTGCAAGCTCCGAGTGGTCACGCAATCTCAGCTATACCGGCGGCGATGCGTTATATTATGCCAAAAGGCAGGCATTGTGGGCGTTTCTTGCTTTGCTGGCAATGGTGTTTTTTACGTTTTTTGATTATCACAGGCTTGGAAAGTTATCTAATTTGATAATAGGCGCATCATTTGTATTGCTTTTGCTTGTTTTGCTTATCGGTACGGAGGCAAAGGGAGGTAAGCGTTGGATTGACCTTGGTTTTATCAACTTTCAGCCGTCGGAAGTGGCGAAGGTTGCACTGATTATATTTTTTTCATACAATCTTGGTAAAAAAGAAGATCCGTTAAAGGAATTCTGGAACGGTCTTGTACCTAATCTTGCAATGCTTGGCGTGTTTTGCGGTCTTGTAATGCTTGAGCCGCACTTTAGTGCAACGATGCTTATCGGGCTTGTGTCGGTTGGTATATTTTTTGTTGCGGGAGCACGCATTTCGCATTTGCTGATGCTTGGAATTCCTGCGGTAGTAGGTGCATTTGCATTAGTACGTACATCTGAATACAGATGGCAGCGTGTTACTGCATTCTTAGACCCGTTTGCTGATAAGCTTGGTGACGGTTGGCAGAGTATTCAGTCGCTTTATGCAATTGGCAGTGGAGGCATATTCGGTTTAGGACTGGGGAAAAGCAGACAAAAGTTTTCGTATATTCCGGAGCCTCATAACGACTTTATATTCTCTATTTTGTGTGAAGAGCTTGGTTTTGTTGGTGCAACGCTTGTTATTTTGTTATTTGTCATACTTGTATGGCGTGGGGTTAAAATATCCCTTTCTGCACCCGACAAATTCGGCAGCTATCTGGCTATTGGAATAATGATGATGATTGCGTTTCAGGTAATTATTAATATTGCGGTTGTAACGTCATCAATGCCTGTTACAGGTATGCCGCTTCCGTTTTTTAGTTATGGAGGCACATCGCTTGTTATTATAATGAGCTGTATGGGTATAATGCTTAATATTTCGTCACATTCTAAAGGAGTTTGATTTGTATGCGAGTAATATGTGCGGGTGGTGGAACAGCAGGTCATATTAATCCTGCACTGGCTATTGCAAAGCACATTGCTGCAAATGATAAAAACAGTGAGTTTTTGTTTATCGGCACAAAAAAAGGTATGGAAAAAACACTTGTGCCAAAATCAGGCTTTGATATTGAATTTATTGAGGTTGAAGGGTTTTCAAGAAGTCTTACACCGTCAAATATAAAGGTTGTAATCAAAGCGGCAGTGTCTGTGCTTAAAGCGAAAAAGATAATAAAACATTTTAATCCCGATATTGTAATCGGCACAGGCGGATATGTATCAGGTCCTGTTTTGTTTGCGGCTTCAATGCTTAAAATCCCAACTCTTATTCACGAGCAAAATGTTTTTGCGGGAATGACAAGCCGTATGTTAAGTGGTAGAGTTGATACAACCTGTATAAGTTTTGAAGCAAGTGCTTCCGCTTTTCCAAACGCTAAAAAGCTTGTGCTTACAGGTAATCCTATACGTGGAGAAATTTTTAATGTAACTAAAAAAGCGGCAAAGGAAAAGCTTGGTGCTGACAGCCGTCCGTTCATAGCAGTGTTTGGAGGAAGCCTTGGTGCAAAAGTTTTGAATGAGGCAATAATAAAGTTTATCAAAGCTTCGCATTATGACAAAAGCTTTCAGTTGCTTTTTGCAACGGGTGAACGTTGGTATGATGATGTTATGACAGAGCTTGGTGATAGCTTGCCTGATAATATTAAGGTTGTTCCGTATATATATGATATGGAAAATGTTATGAATGGCGCTGATTTGCTTGTGTGCAGGTCAGGTGCTATAACGCTTAGTGAAATTACTGCACTCGGAAAAGCATCTGTCTTAATTCCGTCGCCTAATGTTACAGATAATCATCAGTATCATAACGCAATGGCACTGGCTGATAATGGTGCAGCAGTGGTTGTTACAGAAGAGCAGCTTGAAAAGGACAGCGGGTTGCTTAATAGTACGATTAAAGCACTGCTTTCAGACAAAGAAAAGCTTGTGAATATGGAGCAGCAATCGGCAGAAATGGGAATCAAAGATGGTTGTGAAAGAATATATAATGAAGTGAATTTACTTATCAGAGAGAATTAGGCATAGCTGCCAATTCTCTTTTTTGTTTACATAAATTCACCCTTTAGCCATATATTTTGCATTGAAAGAGTATTTGATATAAAGTAAAATATAGAGTCATAAGGGGGGATTATGTGAAATTTACAAAAAAACTAAAAAAATTAGTATTTACAGCTGTGGTGGCTTTAGGAATTGGCGGAGTAAGCTCTTTTGCTTACGACGTACCTGTTTGTGTAACTGTCAACAACAGCTATATTGAAATGGCTGAAGAGCCGTTTTTGGAAAACGGTATAACATATGTTCCACTCAGATTTTTAAGCGATGTTTTTAATGCCGAAAATGTGAGATGGAATTCACAAACAAAGCAGGCGAGCGTTTTGTTTGACGGAAAAAACATTGTTGTTACTGAAAATAGTGATATTGCATCAGTTGACGGCAACAGTGTAAAAATGAATGGTGAAGCGATTATAAGAAATGGTAGATTGTTTGTTCCTGTAAGGTTTTTTGCTGAAAGCTTTGGTGCAGATGTTAACTGGAAGCAAAAATACTATAGGGCGGAAATTAATAAAGATGGCGTTGTTTTGCCTGATGATGTTATAGAACAACGCAGTTATAATGATGACCATATTTACTGGCTTGCTAAAATAATTCACTGTGAAAGTGAGTCAGAAAGCATTAAAGGTAAAATCGGCGTAGGGAATGTTATAGTAAACAGGGTGCTGAGTGACGAGTTTCCCGACACTATTTATAAGGTTATTTTTGATACAAAATACGGAGTTCAGTTCCAACCTGTGTTAAACGGTACAATATATAAAGAGCCGGGCGGTGAATCATATATGGCTGCCAAGCTTGTTCTGGAGGGCGAAAACACTGCCGGTAACAGCCTTTATTTTTTAAATCCGAGAATTGCAACAAATTTCTGGATTGTAAACAATAGGGTTTTCTATACGAGTATAGGTAATCACGATTTTTATCTTTAAAACAAAAACCGATGTTTCGTAGCGATACGATGCATCGGTTTTTCTTGACATTGCAGGCTTTTGTTAATATAATGTATATGTTTTAATGGAGGGAACTATGAAAATACAATTATCTGACCATTTTAATTATAAAAATTGGAGTGATTTCTGTTGTAATGTTTGTGATTGCAGAGGCCTTTGCATATCCGCTTTCATATCTTTTTGTAGGATATGACAGTGTGCTTATGTCGCTGACCTTAAGAGGCTTTCTGATTTACTCGTTCACGTTCTTGTTTTCCGGCTTTGCAATATTCGGCTCTGCTTTTTTTACTGCTTTGAATGACGGTCTTACTTCTGCGGTAATATCGTTTTTAAGAACTATGGTTTTTCAGGTTATTGCGGTAATCGTATTTCCAATGCTGTGGGAAATGGATGGCATATGGATATCGGTGATTGCGGCAGAGATGATGTCTGTAATAATAACTTTGATGTTTTTGAAACGGAAACGGTTGTATTATGGGTATTGAAGAAAAAACAAAAAAACTCTTGACAATATAAAAATTGTGTGTTATTATTTATCAGTAAAGCAGAAGTTATCCGCAGATTCTTCTCACCGTACGGACTTTGATGATTTGTTACGGTTGCGTATTTTAACTTTATTTTTATGCGTATTTTTGGCGGATGGCTTATGCTATCCGCTTTATTTTTTTTGGGAGGTGCGCATTATCAGCAAGGAAGTTTTAATCAATGAAAAAATCAGGGATCCTGAAATTCGCCTTATTGGCAGTGATGGAGAACAGCTTGGTATTGTTTCGGCAGAAAAGGCTTTGGAAATAGCTATATCAAAAAATCTTGATTTAGTTAAGATTGCTCCGCAGGCTAAGCCGCCGGTATGCAAAATTATGGATTACGGCAAATATCGCTTTGAAATGGCAAAGCGTGAAAAAGAACAGCGTAAAAACCAGAAGGTTGTTAATGTTAAGGAGCTTCGTTTAACACCTAATATTGATGACCATGATTTTTTCACTAAAGTTAATAATGCAATTAAATTCTTAAAAAGCGGTGACAAGGTTAAGGTTTCTGTCCGCTTCAGAGGTAGAGAGGTTACTCACGCTTCTTTGGGAGAGGCTATACTTGTTCGTTTCGGCGAGGCTGTTGAAGAGCATGGTGTAGTTGATAAAAAGCCGAAGCTGGAAGGCAGAAATATGGCAATGTTTATATCGCCAAAGGGTGATAAATAAATTAGTTTAAACAACGAAAGGGGTTGTAATAAATGGCAAATAAAATCAAGACTCACAGAGGTGCGGCTAAAAGATTTAGCTTAACTGCAAAGGGTAAGGTAAAAAGAGGTCAGGCTTTCCGCAGCCATATCTTAAACAAGAAGACAACAAAGAGAAAAAGAGGTTTGCGTAAATCTGCTTATGCTTCAACTGCAAACGCAGCAGTTATCAAAAAGTTAATTCCATATAAATAATATGGTTATCTACGAGAATTAAGGAGGAACATAGAAATGGCTAGAGTAAAAGGTGCATTAAACACCAGAAAAAGACATAAAAAGGTATTAAAGCTTGCCAAAGGTTACAGAGGTTCAAGACATACTTTGTTTAAAACTGCAAACGAAGCAGTTATGAAAGCATTAAAGCACGCATATATCGGCAGAAAGCTTAAGAAAAGAGATTTCAGACAGCTTTGGATTGCAAGAATTAATGCAGCAGCTCGTGCAAACGGTTGCAATTACAGCACAATGATGAATGGTCTTAAAAAAGCTGGAATCAGCATCAATCGTAAAATGTTAGCTGAAATCGCAGTATCAGATGCAGCAGCATTTGCAAAATTGGCTGAACAGGCTATGGCAGCAAGAAAATAATGAAAGTTTAAAGGGGTCGCTTGTAAGTATGAATAATAAAGCGTTCCCTTTTTGCATAATATATGATACAAGCTTTAAGTTAATTCTTTTGCTGATATGCTGCGATGAATGAAGGTGATTATTATGCCCGGTCCAAAATCGTTTGTACGTTTGGCAATTCGTTTTTATAAGCCGCAATCATTGCTTATTATTTTTGCGGCAATAATTCTTATAGGTGCTGCTCTTTTGTGCCTGCCTGTTGCAAGCCGTAACGGTGAAAGTGTAGGCTTTATTGATGCACTGTTTACTGCAACCAGTGCCACGTGTGTAACAGGTCTTATAGTGGTTGACACGTTTAATCACTGGACATTGTTTGGTCAGCTTGTTATTATTTCTCTTATTCAAACGGGTGGTCTTGGTGTTATGACGATTGCTACGCTTTTTTCTTTGGTTACAAAGAGGGCAATTAATTATAACGAACGTTTGTTTATTCAGGAAAGTCTTAATGTTGATACTGCATCAGGAATTATCCGTATGACAAAGCATATAATAATAGGAACCTTTATTATTGAGCTTGCAGGTGCGTTAATGTACAGCTTTGTGTTTATACCTGAATTTGGTTTGGGTATGGGAATTTACAAGTCGGTGTTCACTGCAATATCGGCTTTTTGTAATGCCGGTTTTGACCTTATGGGTAATTACGGAGATTTTTCAAATATGATGCCGTTTGCAGATAATGTTCATATAAATATTACCACAATGACGTTAATACTTATCGGCGGCATAGGTTTTGTTGTGTGGGAAGAAATATTAAAGCACAAAAGGCATCAGCGATTTTCGTTGCATACAAAGATTGTTCTTATTATGACAGTTATTTTGTTTGTTACGGGAACTGTTATGTTTTTGAGCTTTGAATATCATAACCCCGAAACAATTGGCGGTTTAACATTTGGTAATAAGCTTTTAAAAAGTATGTTTCAATCTGTTACATTAAGAACTGCAGGTTTCAACACTGTTGATATAAATTCACTGACTGAAACATCAAAATTCTTTTCAGTAATTCTGATGTTTATTGGTGCCTGCCCCGGCTCTACTGGTGGCGGAATAAAGGTTACAACTGTTTTTGTTTTGGGAGCGGTTTTGCACAATGTTATAAATGGAAGAAATGATATTGTTGCATTTAAACGCACAATATCATATAATACTGTTATGCGTTCGATTGCGATTTTATTTATTGGCTTGATTGTTGTAACGGTGGGTAGCATAATTCTTTCGTTTAACCAGGACGCACCTTTTATTGATGTGCTGTTTGAAACTGTTTCGGCATTTGGCACTGTTGGAATCACAACTGGTCTTACGGAAAAGCTGAATGTTATAAGCAAGCTTACGCTGATTGTTATTATGTATTTTGGGCGCGTTGGCGTTCTTACCGTTGCATTTATATTTGCCCGTAAAACGAAATCGGGCGGAATTAACAGGGTTAAGTATCCTGATGGCAGAATTATGGTTGGGTAGGTGAAACAATGAATAATTTTGTAGTTATAGGTCTTGGTCGTTTTGGCACTGCAATCGCACAAAATCTCTATGAGATGGGCTATGAGGTGCTGGCACTTGATAAAAACAAAGATCTTGTGGATGAAATTTCTGACTGCGTTACAAATGCTATTGCTGTTGATGTTACTGATGAGGCGGCATTAAAAACTCTTGGCATCAGAAATTTCAGTGTTGCAATTATTGCAATAGGCAGTGATATGGAAACAAGTATTCTTACTACCGTTATTTTGCGTGACCTTGGAGTTCCATATATAATAGCAAAGGCACAGAGTGATATACACGCAAAGGTTTTGAAAAAAATTGGTGCAGATAAGGTTATATTCCCTGAAAAAGATATGGCAATACGTGTTGCATATAACATTGTTGCCGGAAATGTGCTTGATTATATTGCACTTTCACCTAACTATGGTATTGTGGGAATTAATGTTCCGCAAAGCTGGGTTGGTCATTCACTGGTGCAGCTTAATCTTCGTGCAAGGCACGGAATAAATGTTATTGCCGTTAATCACGGTGAGGATGATATTACGGTTTCACCTGATGCATCTTATGTGTTTAAAGATGGTGATGTTGCTGTGATATTAGGAAAAGACGTTAACGTTGATGAGTTGAATAAGATATGATTAAGAAAATTACTTCTGCTGATAATAATACATTAAAGCAGGTTAAAAAATTACAGAAAAAAAGTGAACGTATTAAAACCGGGCTGTTTGTTGCAGAGGGTAAGCGTATTGTTGAAGATGCAATAAAAGCCGGAGTTGTGGAGTTTATAATAACGTGTGATGAAAGTGTTGACTTTGAAAACACCTATCTTGTAAACCGTTCGCTTTACGAAAAAGTGTCTGACACAAAATCGCCGCAGGGGATAATGGCGGTTTGTCGGCTTCCTGAACAAAACGGTACAGCTTTTGATGGTAATATCGTTATTTGTGATGGCGTTAAAGACCCCGGAAACCTTGGCACGGTTATAAGAACTGCAGAATGTGCCGGTTTTGGTGCTGTGCTTTTGATAAACGATTGTGTTGACCCTTATAACCCAAAGGTTGTCCGTTCAACGATGGGGTCGGTTTTTCGTATGCCTGTTATTGAATGTGATATTGAATATATAAAGGCTTTAAAGTCATATACATTGGCAGTTACAATGCTTGATGGTGCTGTGGACATATTTAAGGCTGATTTTAAGGAAAAGGTCGCACTTGTTATTGGCAGTGAGGCAAATGGTGCATCTGATGATATTAAGATGATGGCACAATTGCCTGTGAAAATACCTATGTGCGGTCAGGCAGAATCAATAAATGCGGCTGTTGCGGCAGGAATAGCTATGTACGCCGTAAAAAATGCTACGGAGTAATAAAATGAATGAGTTATTATATAAGGTCTGGTTTTTGACACTTAAGGGCTTTCGATATGAACGGCTTATCAAAATATATGATGCTGCAGGCAGCTGCAAGGCAATATATGAAGCCGGAGAAGAATTAAAAGAATCACTTGGATTAAGTGATTTTGAAGCTGTGCAGATAATGCACAAAAACACTGATAAAGCAGACAAGATTATTTCTGATTGTCAAAAAGAGGGCATTCGGATTATAACTATGCTTGATGACACCTATCCCAATATGCTTAAAAACATTTCGCATCCGCCAAGAATTTTGTATGTCAAGGGCTGTGAGATGGATTTTAATAATATTGTTACCGTAACTGTTGTCGGTTCAAGGCAACCAACTTATTATGGCGACAAAATAAGCTTCAAGCTTGGTTACGACCTTGCAAAAGAAGGCGTTGTAATCGTTAGTGGGATGGCACGCGGCATTGACAGTCAGTCTCAAAGAGGCTCTCTTAAAGCGGGAGGAAAAACTATTGCTGTTCTTGGTACAGGCTGTGACATAGTATATCCTCCGGAAAATAAAGAATTAAAGAAAATTATCGAAGCAAACGGATGCGTTATTTCAGAATATCCGCCCGGAACCCGTGTGATGCGTGGCAGCTTTCCTGACAGAAACAGGATAATGAGCGGCCTTGCAATGGGAGTAATAGTTGTTGAGGGTGGATATCACAGTGGAACAAGTATTACAACAAGGCTTGCGGCAGAACAAGGCAGAGAATTGTTTTGCGTACCGGGTAATATTGACAGTCCGCTCAGCTATATACCTAATTCCTGTATTAAAGACGGTTGCCCTGCTATAACTACGGCTGAGGATGTTATTATCGGTCTTACGGGAATTTATCCTGAGCTTATGCTTGACAAAATTTTAAAGGATGAAGCAGAGCGTGCTTCAGAATCTGTTGCGGATAAGCTTAACAGGGAGCAAAAGAAAATAATATCTGTATTAAGTAAAAATACACCAATGCATATAGATGAGATTTGCATTAAAGCCTCGCTTGATGCTGCGGTGGTTAATCAAAATATATTAATGCTCGAAGTCAATAAGCTTGTGGCATCAATGCCCGGCAGAAACTATATTTTACGTTGATTTTGAGTGCGAAAGGATAAAATTATGGCAGAATATTTGGTTATTGTTGAGTCACCGGCTAAAGCTAAAACCATAAAAAAGTATTTGGGAAAAAATTATAGTGTTGAAGCTTCTATGGGACACGTCAGAGATTTGCCGAAAAGTGCACTTGGCATTGATGTGGAGCATAATTTTGAGCCAAAGTATATTACAATCAGAGGTAAGGGTGACCTTATGGCAAAGCTTAAAAAGCAGGCGAAAGCGGCTAAAAAAGTTTTTCTTGCAACTGACCCTGACCGTGAAGGTGAAGCTATATCGTGGCATCTTGCCGCAACTCTTGGTATTGAAAAATCAAACACATATAGAATAGCGTTCAATGAGATTACCAAAAGTGCAGTACAAAACGCAGTGAAAAATCCGCGTGAAATAGATATCAATCTTGTTGATGCACAACAGGCAAGACGTGTGCTTGACAGAATTGTGGGTTATAAAATCAGCCCGCTTTTATGGAAAAAGGTTAAAAAGGGTTTAAGTGCCGGTCGAGTTCAATCTGTTGCAACACGTCTGGTTGTTGACAGAGAGCGCGAAATAGAAGCTTTTATACCTAAAGAGTACTGGACCATTGATGCCGAGCTTTCAAAGCAAAAGCAAAAAACAAAGTTTGTTGCTAAGTTTTATGGTGACGAAAAAGGTAAAATAGAGCTTGGTAATGAAAAACAGGTTAATAAAATATTAGCAGACCTTGAAAACGCACAGTACGAGGTTGTTAATGTAAAAAAATCAGTTAAAACAAGAACTCCTGCACCGCCGTTTATTACAAGCACGCTTCAGCAGGAAGCCAACAGAAAGCTGAATTTTTCATCCAAACGCACAATGCAGGCGGCACAGCAGCTTTACGAAGGTGTTAATGTAGGCGGAATTGGCTTGGTGGGTCTTATTACTTATATGAGAACAGATTCATTAAGAATTGCAGATGAGGCACAGGCGGCAGCAAGTGCATTTATAAAAGCGAATTACGGAGTTGAGTATGCACCAAAAAGCTATCGTGTATATAAAACAAAAAAGAATGCCCAGGATGCTCACGAGGCTATAAGACCTTCTGACGTTACAATCACCCCGGAGAAAATCAAGGATAGCGTAAAGCCTGATTTGTATAAGCTTTATAAGTTGATTTGGGAACGCTTTGTTGCAAGTCAGATGGAAAATGCCACATATGATGCACAGGCGGTTGATATTAAGGCAAACAATTATATTTTTAAAGCAAATGGTTCAAAAATAAAATTTGCTGGTTTTACAAAAATTTATGTTGAGTCAACTGATAATGATGATGAAACAGGCAAGCTGCCTGAGCTTGAAAACGGTGAAATTCTGGAGCTTTCAAAGCTTAATGAAAATCAGAAGTTTACCGAGCCGCCGGCTCGCTTTACCGAAGCATCGCTTATTAAAATGATGGAGGAGGATGGCATTGGCCGTCCGAGTACGTATGCACCAACCATCAGCACAATTCTTGCCAGAGGATATATTGCAAAGGAGAAAAAGAGCCTTTATCCTACTGAGCTTGGTACAATCGTAACAGATCTTATGACAGAGCATTTTAACGATATCGTTGACGTTGATTTCACAGCAAAAATGGAAAAGCAGCTTGACGATGTTGAGGCAGGCTCTGTTGATTGGGTAAAAATAATAAGTGATTTTTACGAGCCTTTTGTGAAAACACTTTCAAAGGCAGAGGAAAACATAGGTAATATTGAGGTTAAGGATGAGGTTTCTGATGTACCGTGCGATAAGTGCGGCAGAATGATGGTTTATAAGATGGGCAGATTTGGCAAGTTTTTAGCCTGCCCCGGCTTCCCGGAATGCAGAAATGCAAAGCCTATTATAAAAGAAACCGGCGTTAAATGCCCGAAGTGCGGCGGAAAAATTCTTGTGAAGAAATCAAAAAGAGGTAAGGAGTATTTCGGTTGTGAAAACAACCCGAAGTGTGACTTTATGAGCTGGTATAAGCCAATAGATAAAAAATGCCCCGAATGCGGTTGGGTTATGGTAGAAAAACGCATAAGAGGCAAGGTGACAGAGCAATGTTCAAATGAGGAATGTGGTAAATAATGACAGTTAATGTAATCGGAGCAGGTCTTGCAGGCTGTGAGGCGGCATGGCAGATAGCCAAAAGAGGCGTAAAGGTTAACCTTTACGAAATGAAGCCTACGAAAAAATCACCTGCTCATAAATATGACGGTCTTGCAGAGCTGGTGTGCAGTAACTCGTTGCGTGCCGACGGAACTGCAAATGCTGTGGGGCTTTTGAAAGAAGAAATGCGTAGGCTTGGCTCGCTTGTTATGGAGTGTGCCGATGCGACACGTGTCCCTGCAGGCGGGGCTCTGGCGGTTGACCGTTACGGTTTTTCCGATATGATTACGGATAAAATCAAAAGCAATGAAAACATAACGCTTATGCTTGGTGAAGAAATTTCAAAAATTCCAGATGGTATAACTGTTATAGCAACAGGCCCTTTGTCTTCGGATGCTATTTGTGAGGAAATAAAAAGGCTCACCGGAAACAGCGAGTATCTGCACTTTTTTGATGCGGCGGCACCGATTGTGTCATATGATACGATTGATAAAAGCATTACCTACAAAGCGGCTCGTTATGGCAAGGGCGGTGCGGATTATATAAACTGCCCAATGACGAAAGAACAATACGATGCTTTTTATAATGAACTTATAAATGCCGAAACTGCAGAGGTAAAGGAGTTTGAAAACAATGTCTTTGAAGGCTGTATGCCTGTTGAAGTTATGGCAAAAAGAGGGTATAATACATTAACCTTCGGACCGCTAAAGCCTGTTGGATTACCTCGCCCTGACGGAACAATGCCTTATGCAGTGGTGCAGTTAAGACAGGATAATGCAGATGGAAGTATGTATAATATAGTAGGCTTTCAGACTCATCTTAAGTTTGGTGAGCAAAAGCGTGTGTTTGGTATGATACCGGGACTTGAAAATGCAGAATTTTTGCGTTATGGTGTGATGCACAGAAACACTTATATAAATTCGCCACAGCTTCTTGACAACACTTACAGATTAAAAAGTACAGACAATATATTCTTTGCAGGGCAGATTACAGGGGTTGAAGGATATGTTGAAAGTGCAGCAAGCGGACTTGTGGCGGGAATTAATGCGGCTGCAAAGGCTCTTGATGAGCCACCGGTTGTATTTGATCGTGCAACTGCTCACGGTGCATTAGCTCATTATATAAGTGACGAAACTGTTAAAAACTTTCAGCCGATGAATATAAATTTCGGACTTTTACCTTCTTTAGAGGTAAGAATTAAGTCAAAAAAAGAAAGATATGAAGAAATTTCTAAAAAAGCTCTTGCAATTTTAGAAAACATATGATATTATAGTAAGGCTATGATTGTGTCTTTATGCCCATTTAGACATAATTATATATAAAAAAATACGCACGTATGCAGGATTTGACGGGGGTTGCCCTTTGGGTTTCCGGCAAAAATGACTGCTGCGGAGGTGTAATTAAAAAACAAGGAGGATTTAAAAATGGGAGTAATTTCAATGAAACAGCTTCTGGAGGCAGGCGTTCACTTTGGACACCAGACTCGCAGATGGAACCCGAAAATGGCTGAGTACATTTTCACAGAAAGAAACGGTATCTACATCATCGACTTGCAGAAGACCGTTAAAAAGGTAGAAGAAGCTTACAGCTTCGTTCGTGAAGTATCAGAAGGAGATAACACAATCCTTTTCGTTGGTACTAAAAAGCAGGCTCAGGAAGCTATCTGTGATGAAGCTAAGCGTGTAGGTATGTACTACGTTAACAACAGATGGTTGGGTGGTATGCTTACAAACTTCAAAACAATCAGAAGAAGTATTGACCGTCTTTATCAGTTAGAAAAGATGGAAGAAGACGGCACATTTGATTTGTTGCCAAAGAAGGAAGTATTAAAGCTTAAGAAAGAAATGGAAAAGCTTGAAAAGAACTTCGGCGGTATCAAGGAAATGAAGAAAATGCCTTCAGCTATGTTTGTTGTTGATCCCCGCAAGGAGAGAATCGCTATCGCTGAAGCTAAAAGACTTGGTATTCCTGTTGTTGCTATCGTTGACACAAACTGTGACCCTGAGGAAGTTGACTATGTTATCCCAGGTAACGACGATGCAATCCGTGCAGTAAAATTAATTGTTGAATGTATTGCAAACGCTGTTTTGGAAGCAAAACAGGGTGAATCATTCTCAGTTGCTGATGATGCAGACGATGCAGAAGAAGTAATGGAGCAGGAATAATTTAACTATAGAAGAAAAGGAGTTTTGATATATGATTTCAGCAAGCGCTGTAAAAGAGTTGCGTGAGGTTACAGGCTGCGGTATGATGGACTGCAAAAAAGCTTTAACCGAAACAAACGGTGATTTTGACAAGGCTGTTGACTATCTTCGTGAAAAAGGTCTTGCTACTGCTGCTAAAAAGGCAGGCAGAATAGCTTCAGAAGGTCTTGTTGATATATTGGTAGAAGGTAACGTTGGTGCAATGGTTGAGATTAACTCAGAAACTGACTTCGTTGCTAAAAATGAAGAATTCCAGACATTTGTTAAAAATGTTGCAAGACAGGTTATCGCTGTAAATCCTGCAGATGTTGATGCACTTTTAGAGTCAAAGTTTATTGATGACGAGTCAATGACAATCAAGGATTTGTTAACAGAAAAGATTGCAAAAATCGGCGAAAATATGAATTTGAGACGTTTTGCAAGATATGAAGGTGGCGTTGTAGGTTATGTTCACGCTGCAGGCAGAATCGGTGTTATGGTTAAGGTTGAAGCTGACCTTACAAACGCTGATGCAGCAGTTGCTGCAAAAGACTGCGCAATGCAGATTGCAGCTATCAATCCTTTATACAAGGATAAGGACAGCGTTCCTGCAGAAGACCTTGAAAAAGAAAAGAACATCATCAAGGCTCAGATTAAAGAAGATCCTAAAAATGCTTCAAAGCCAGACAATATCATTGAAAAAATGCTTATTGGTAAGGTTAACAAGTTCTACGAGCAGAACTGTCTTGTTGAACAGGCATTTGTTAAGGATGACAGCATAAGCGTTGGCAAATATCTTGAATCTAAGGGCGTTAAGCTTGTAGATTATGTTCGCTTTGAAAAGGGCGAAGGTCTTGAAAAGAAAGTTGACGACTTTGCAGCAGAAGTTGCAAGTATGACAAAATAATCAAGCTTAGTTTTGCTTATCTTTTCGGGTAGTTATTAAATTATGCTTGATTGAAACGGTGTGATGAAATTGCTTGGCAGTTTCTTACATTGTTATAAGATATACCTATTAAATAAGGAGGATTAACAGATGTTACAGACATATCAGCCTAAAAAACGTCAGAGAAAAAAGGTTCACGGTTTCAGAAAGCGTATGGCAACTGCTAACGGCAGAAAGGTTCTTGCTCGCCGTCGTTTAAAGGGTCGTGCTAAAATTTCAGCGTAGTATTTAAGTCTAATGGACTACAGTTACGGATTGGGCATTTTATGCCCAATCCGTGATTTGAATTTAAAGAAAGGTAATTCTTTATGAAAAATACCTGTTCTCTTAATAAGAATACATGGTTTAAACGGCTGTATTATAAAGGAAAAAAGATTCAAAGTCCGTTTTTTACTTTGTATTATATGAAAGTAAACAATCAGTCTATAAACCGCTTGGGCTTCACGGTTAGCACTAAGCTTGGTAAGGCAGTTATAAGAAACCGTGTCAGACGTCATTTATACGAAAGCTTCAGAAAGTATGAGCCTGAATTAAAGGTTGGCTATTATATGGTGATTGCGGCAAAGCACTCGGCTGTGGGTGCTGATTTTCAAAGTATATGCCGCAGTATGGGTGGAGTACTTAAAAAAGCAGAGATATTTAATAATGAAGAAATTAATTGTAACGGTAATTAAGTTTTATAGAAAATATATTTCACCAATGAAAAGACCGTGTTGCAGGTTTTATCCGACTTGTTCGGCGTATTGTCTTGAAGCAGTAGATAAGTACGGTGCAATTAAAGGCGGCTTGCTTTCTATAAAACGTTTGTGTCGTTGCCATCCGTGGAATAAAGGTGGTTACGACCCTGTTCCGTAACAGAAATATGTGGAGGACATATGGGATCACTTATAAGACCATTCGGTATGTTTCTGAAATTATTATATGATTTGACCGGCAATTACGGCTGGGCATTGATTATATTTACGGTTATAGTTAACGTCGCTTTAATGCCTCTTAGCATAAAGCAGCAGAAATCAACTATGGCTATGCAGAAAATTCAGCCGAGAATGAATGAAATTCAAAAAAAATATCAATATGACAAAGAAAAGCAGAGTCAGGAAATGATGAAGCTTTATCAAGAATATAATATTAATCCAATGAGCGGATGCTTACCGCTTTTAATCCAGTTTCCAATAATTTTGATTTTGTATCAGGCAGTATTGAAGCCACTAACTTATATGTTTGGTGCCACAGAGGGATTTACTCCTGCAGTTATTGAAAGCCTGATGGAAAAAGCAAGTGAAATTATAGGCAAGCCGGTTACATCGGAAATTCAGATTTTTTCAGTAGTAGACAAGCTGGGTGATTTGTGGCCACAGGGCGTTGAGGTTATGAATTTTGACTTCTTTGGTCTTGCTCTAAATCAGACACCAAACTTTGCTGTTCCAAGCTTACTTTGGATAATACCTGTTGTTTGTGTACTTACAACTTATTTGTCATCAGCAATTATGACAAAGCAGCAAAATAAACAAAACAGTTCTGCAAACAATAACCCAACTGCTGATTCGATGAAAACTATGCAGACATTTATGCCACTTATGACAGGCTTTTTTGCATTTACATTGCCTGCTGCACTTGGTTTTTACTGGACAATCGGTAATATAGTAAGATTATTCCAACAGTTGTATCTGAATTATCGTTTTAAAAAGTTAACTGAATCGGAGGAACAGGAAAAGCTTAATGCCGGAACTGTGCATCCGTCTAAAAAGAAGAAGGGGAATAAGAAATGACAGAACGTATAGAATTTGTTGCAAAAACAGTTGATGAAGCTGTTATGAATGCGATGAAGCATTTTAATGCAACAAGAGATAAAATTAACGTAAGAATTGTTGAAGAAGGGTCGAAAGGACTTTTTGGCTTTGGTGCAAAGGATGCAAAAATCGTTGTTTCATTAAAGGATGAAGCTGAGCTTGCTGCAGCAAAAGCAAAAGCTGAGGCTAAGCCCAAGGCAGAACCCAAGCCGAAGCCTGAGAAAAAAGCGCCTGTAAAGGCAGAAAAAGAAGAAATCGGTGAAGAAGAACCGGTAAAAGCTCCAAGAGAAATCAAAGAGCTGACTGAAGAAGCTGCCGCACATGGTGAGGTTGCTGCTGTTGAGTTTATGAATGGTTTGATTGAAAAGATGGGCGTTGATTGTACTGTCACAACAGAACGTCAGCCTGACTGCATTAAAGTTATAATGCACGGAGAAGGTGTTGGTGCATTAATCGGCAGACGCGGCGAAACGCTTGATTCAGTTCAGTATCTTACAAATCTTTATGTGAACAAAAAACGCAGAGGCGATGATTATTGCAGAATAGTTGTTGACTCTGAAACATATCGTGCAAAACGTCAGGAAACTCTTGTACGTCTTGCAAACAGTATGGCTGCAAAAGCTGTTAAATATCGCAAGGATATGTCTTTAGAGCCAATGACTCCTTATGAAAGACGTATAATACATGCTGCATTGCAGAATGTACCTAACGTTAAAACACGCAGTGTTGGTGAAGAACCAAACAGACGTATTGTGGTTATGTACAAGAAATAATTATAAATTTAATAAGGCTGTCTCGAAATAGTGAAACTGTACTAAGCATGACAGAACTCGAACTGGATGTGGTTTAAAAGGTAAATTTTACGTCCACATGTGTTAAAATGCTCGTTAATATCGCATATTAACTTGCGCTTTTGCCTATGTGGACAAAAAATTTTCTCTTTTAAACTTCGTTAGAACCCTATCGC
This sequence comes from Clostridia bacterium, assembly GCA_045576675.1. GTDB lineage: Bacteria > Bacillota > Clostridia > Monoglobales > Firm-18 > JAZNGX01. Next base: position 27,084 of record JAZNGX010000072.1, read on the forward strand.
ATAATTAAAATTTTGATAGTTTGGTGCGTAAAAACGCAGGAAGGCTGACGCCTTTCAAGTTTGACAATCCGAAATAGCGAAATTTTAATATGCGAAGGGCATATCAAGTTCGGGTCCTGTTATGCCTGCAGGAGAAATGCCAAAATTGTACCGCTTTTAAATCGGTGTAGTTTGTCATTGACTTTTTCGGGGCAGCCTTTTTGTTTAGGTTGGTGAATAATATGACTATTGCGGCAATTGCAACTGCTCAGGCATCAGGTGGTATCGGCATAGTGCGTTTGAGCGGTGAAAAATCAATAGAAATAGCAGATAAGCTCTTTTGCGGAAAGTCTGTAAAAGCTATGGAAAGCCACAAAATGCATCTTGGTAAAATCAAATATAACGGAAGTGTTGTTGATGAGGCGTTGGTTTGCGTATTTAAGGCTCCAAACAGCTATACCGGTGAGGATGTTGTAGAAATACACTGTCACGGCGGGGTTGCAGTGTGCAGAATAGTGCTTGATGCCTGCATAGCAAATGGTGCAATGCACGCAAAAGCAGGTGAGTTTACAAAGCGGGCATTTTTGAATGGTAAAATGGATTTGTCGCAGGCAGAAGCTGTTGCTGACCTGATTAATGCACAAACTGAAAATCAGGTTAATGTTGCTGCCGCACAGCTTGATAAGAACCTGTCATCTGATATCTCAGCTTTACGTCAGAGTCTTGTTGATGCCCTTGGTCATCTTATGGCAACAATGGACTTTTCTGAAGACGGAGTTGAACCATATGAGTATGATGAGCTTATAGGTAATTTAAATAATGCATACGAAAAAACCAACAAGCTTATTAAGTCATCAGAGGATGGAAGGATAATCAAAGATGGTGTTAACACTGCTATAATCGGTGCTCCAAATGCAGGTAAGTCCAGTCTTTTGAATGCAATTTCAGGCGAGGACAGAGCTATTGTTACGGATATAAAGGGAACAACACGCGATGTGCTTGAAATATCGGTTAATATACGAGGCTGTAAGCTTAATTTGTTTGATACTGCAGGCATACGTGAGAGTGATGATACTATAGAGAAAATAGGAATTGAACGTTCCAAAAAAACTGTTGAGGCTGCTGATTTGATTTTCTTTGTTATAGACGGCAGTAAAGGCATAACTGCTGAGGAAGAAGAAATAATATCGTTTATTGATAAAAGCAAAACCATTATTATAATAAATAAGGACGACCTTGAACAAGTTGAAATTGACACACTGGGGTATATGGATAATGTAAGCATTTCAGCTAAAAATTCAAGTGGTCTTGAAAAGCTTTATGACATAATCCTTAGTCGCTATAACAGCATAGATTTGAAGGATAGAGTAGTTATTACAAATCCGCGTCACCGTGACAGCCTTGTTAGAGCAAACAGCCTTTTAAAAGGAATTATCGGAGATATTACGTCAGGCATACCTTTTGACATAATATTAAGTGATATGGAACTTGCAATTTCTGCTCTCGGCGAAATCGGCGGCGAAACTGTAAGTGATGAAATTGTGGAAAACATTTTCTCTAATTTTTGTGTTGGTAAGTAGGTGGAAAGTATGGAAAAATATAATGCAGGTGAATTTGATGTAGCAATTATCGGTGCAGGTCATGCAGGCTGTGAGGCGGCACTTGCCTGTGCAAGACTTGGACTTAAAACGATAATTTTTTCTATAAACCTTGACAGCATCGGCAATATGCCGTGCAATCCAAGTATAGGTGGAACAGCAAAAGGACATCTTGTGCGTGAAATAGATTCCCTCGGTGGTGAAATGGGACGTGCTGCCGATGCAACATTTATCCAGTCAAGAATGTTAAACAAGGGTAAAGGCCCGGCAGTGTATTCGCTTCGTGTACAGTCGGACAGACAGCGTTATAGAATGTATATGAAGGATGTTCTTGAAAAACAGGAAAATCTTTTTATAAAGCAGGCAGAGGTTGTTGAAATTCTGCACAAGGATAACAAGGTATGCGGAGTTGTGGCACACACCGGTGCAACCTTTGACGTAAAGGCGGTTATAATAGCTACCGGTACGTTTTTACGTGGCAGAATCATTATAGGTGATGTTTCATATGAGGGCGGACCGGACGGAATGTTCCCTGCACGTGAAATGACAAATTCACTTGTTGATATGGGAATAAAGCTTATGCGTTTTAAAACAGGTACGCCTGCACGTGTCAATGCAAGAACGATAGATTATTCCAAGTTTGAAAAGCAGGACGGAGATGACGATATCACACCGTTTTCCTTTGATACTAAAGAGGTTGGCGAAAACAAGATAAGCTGTTATCTTTCTTATACAAATGAGGACACTCATAATGTTATAAGGCAAAATCTGCATCGTTCCCCATTGTACAGCGGTAATATTGAGGGGATTGGCCCGAGATACTGCCCGTCAATTGAAGATAAGATTGTAAGGTTTTCAGACAAGCCGCGTCATCAGTTCTTTTTAGAGCCAATGGGGCTTGACACAGAAGAGGTGTATGTTCAGGGACTTTCATCTTCGTTGCCTGAGGACGTGCAGATTGCGTTTTTAAAAACTATTCCCGGACTTGAAAACGTTCATATGATGCGTACTGCCTATGCAATCGAATATGATTGCATTGACCCGACTCAGCTATTGCCGACACTTGAATTTAAAAACATAAGCGGCTTGTATGGTGCAGGTCAGTTTAACGGAAGCTCAGGCTATGAGGAGGCTGCAGCTCAGGGACTTATGGCTGGCATTAATGCTGCAAGAAAGTTAAAGGGTGAAGAGCCGTTTGTTCTTTCGCGTGCAGAGGCGTACATTGGCGTACTAATTGATGATTTGGTAACAAAGGGAACTAACGAGCCGTACAGAATGCTTACTGCCCGTGCAGAACACAGGCTTCTTTTAAGACAGGACAATGCGGATTTAAGACTTACACCTTACGGATACAAAATAGGGCTTGTGCCACAGGAGCGCTACGACAGATTCTGCGAAATGAAGGCTTGCATAGAAAGTGAAATAAAAAGACTTTCCAAAAAGGTTGCACCGCCAAGTGAACGCGTGAATGAATTTCTTCGCAAGAGAGAAAGCACTGTAATTTCGTCAGGCGTACATTATGACGAGCTTTTAAGACGCCCTGAAATTACTTATGAGTCGTTAAAAGAAATAGATGATGAGTTCCCTGATTACGATAAAAACATTTCAAATCAGATAGAAATATCAGTTAAGTATGAGGGATATATCAAACGTCAGGCAGAACAGGCAGAGCAGGTTAAAAAGCTTGATAACAAAAGAATACCAGAGAATATTAATTATGATGATGTTTACGGCCTCAGAATAGAAGCACGCCAGAAGCTTAACTCAGTAAAGCCACGCTCTGTTGGTCAGGCATCAAGAATTTCAGGTGTTTCGCCTGCGGATATAGCGGTGCTTTTGGTATATTTAAGTAAGTAAAAGCAAAAAATATCCTGTGGAGGTGTTTAACTATGACAGTTGCAATCACGCAGGGTATGCAATATATCGGAGAAAAATTAAGAGAGCTTGGCTACAACGTTGTTGAATACGGGAGCTATAAAAACAAAATTGACGCGGTGGTTTACTCTGGTCATTATCTTGCTGCCGCTCAAATGGTAAGCTCAAATTTTTCGGGAAACAACGGAGTTTTAATGATTAATGCTACTAACAAATCAATTGAGCAGATTGATCAGTATTTAAAACGTAAAGTATACTCCGGACTACTTGACTAATGAGAAAAAATGGTGTATGATGTAATGTGGTAATGCATTGGGAGGTGTTTAAATGATATATGTAGATAATGCAGCAACAACCAAAATGAGTAAAGAAGTATTGGACAGTATGATGCCTTATTTAACGGATTTTTACGGCAATGCTTCTTCAGTATATACAATCGGTCAGCAAAGCAGAAATGCGGTGGATGATGCAAGAGAAGCTATTGCATCATTAATTGGTGCTAAGCCTGCTGAGATTTTTTTCACAGGCTGTGGCAGTGAGGCTGACAACTGGGCAATAAAGGGTGCAGCACTAAAAAATGCGGCAAAGGGAAAGCATCTTATTACTTGTGCAATAGAGCATCACGCAGTTTTGCACTGTTTTCAGGATTTAGAGAAAAAAGGATTTAAGGTAACGTATCTGCCTGTAGACAGTGACGGACTTGTTAGTGTTTCTGATGTGGAGAATGCGATTACTCCTGAAACAACCCTTATTTCAATAATGATGGCTAATAACGAAATCGGTACAATTCAGCCGATTAAAGAAATAGCAGAGGTCGCAAAAAAACACAATGTGTATTTTCACACCGATGCTGTTCAGGCTGTGGGACATATTCCTGTGAATGTACAGGATTTGGGTGTGGATATGTTGTCCGCATCGGCACATAAGTTTGAAGGTCCAAAAGGCGTAGGCTTTTTGTATATCAAAACAGGTACAAGACTTGAACAGTTTATGCATGGTGGTGCTCAGGAACGCAACAAGCGTGCGGGAACTGAAAACGTTGCAGGTATCGTTGGAATGGCAACAGCACTTAAAATAGCAGTGGAAAATATGGAAACTAATATGGAAAAGTGCTTGAAGCTAAGAAATCGTTATATAGATTTGGTAACAAGCAAAATTAAAAACATCAGAATTAACGGACATCTTGAGAAGCGTTTGCCTGGTAATGCAAATATTTCTTTTGAGTTTATTGAGGGCGAAAGCTTGCTTTTAAGTCTTGATATGATGGGAATAGCGGCATCAAGTGGCTCTGCCTGCACAAGCGGCTCTTTAGACCCGTCACACGTTTTGCTTGCAATCGGTTTGCCTCACGGTATAGCTCACGGTTCGCTCAGGACTTCGTTCTCGCACCGTAATACCGAGGCTGAGGTTGATGAAATTGTTGAAAAATTAGTGGTGATTGTAAAGCGTCTGCGCGATATGTCGCCTCTTTACGAAGATTATTTGAAAGGAATTGATTCAAATGTATAGTGAAAAGGTAATGGACCATTTTTCAAATCCACGCAATGTTGGTGAGCTTGAAAATGCCAATGCTGTAGGTCAGGTTGGTAACGCCAAGTGCGGAGATATTATGAAAATGTATATGTTTATAGAAGACGAAGTTATTAAAGACATTAAGTTTAAAACATTTGGTTGCGGTGCTGCTGTTGCAACAAGCAGTATGGCTACAGAGCTTGTTAAAGGCAAAACAATTAAAGAAGCATTGGAAATCACAAATAAAGCTGTTGTTGAAGCATTGGACGGCTTGCCGCCCGTAAAAATCCATTGCTCGGTTTTGGCTGAAGAAGCAATCCGTGCATGCCTTGCGGATTATTACAAGCGTCAGGGAATTGACCCGACACCTATTCTTGGTTGCAGCTGCAACTGCGAAGAGTGTCACGCTCATCATCACCATGAGTAAGGTTGTTATAGGAATGAGCGGCGGTGTGGATAGCTCTGCATCCGCCGCTATTTTGCTTGAAATGGGATACGAGGTTATCGGTGTCACAATGAAGCTGTGGGACGGGATTTTGCCTGACGGAAAATGCTGTTCGCTTTCTGCGGCTGATGATGCAAAAAAAGTTGCCGATAAGCTGGGTATTCCTTTTTATGTTTTGGATTTTACCAGAGATTTTAATAAATATGTGATAGAAAATTTCACATCAGAATATTTAAAAGGAAGAACACCAAATCCGTGCATAATGTGCAATAAGCACCTAAAATTTGATGCAATGCTTGATGGTGCGAAAAAGCTTGGTGCGGATTATATTGCTACAGGGCATTATGCAAAAATTGAAGAAAAAAACGGCAGATTTTTGCTTAAACGATGCGCTGATACAAAAAAGGATCAGACATATTTTTTATATACACTTACGCAAAATCAGCTGTCACATACAATATTTCCTTTGTATGGTGTTACAAAGGATGAAACACGTGATATAGCAGAAAAACTAGGACTTGAGGTTGCAAAAAAACGTGACAGCCAGGAAATCTGCTTTATTCCCGACGGTGACTATGCAAGCTTTATTGCGGCAAAGGGTGGTATATCAAAAAAAGGTGAATTTGTTACCACTGACGGCAGGGTTGTTGGTGAACACTGCGGAATAATTAATTACACAATCGGGCAACGTAAGGGTCTTGGAATAGCTCTTAACAAGCCTGTTTATGTAACAGATATTGATGTCCGAAACAACAGAGTTGTGCTTGGTGACAATGATGAGCTTTTCGGTACCGAGTTGTATGCCCGCGATGTAAACTTTATTCCGTTTGATGAACTGACAGGTGAGCTTAAATGCACTGCAAAGGTGCGTTACAGAACGGTTGATTCACCATGCACAGTAACGCCGGTTAATGGTGGTGTGAAGGTTGTGTTTGACCAGCCGCAAAGGGCGATAACGAAGGGGCAGGCAGTGGTGTTCTATGATGGTGACACAGTAATAGGCGGAGGAATAATAGATGCTTGATTTGAATTTTCCAAATTTGAATGATAAACAACGTGAGGCTGTTTTTAAGACAGATGGCCCTGTTTTGATACTTGCAGGTGCAGGAAGCGGAAAGACAACTGTGCTTATAAACAGAATTGCATATTTAATTGGCGGGCTTAACGTGCGTCCGTATCAGATTCTTGCCATAACATTTACAAATAAGGCGGCAACAGAGCTTAAAAACCGACTTGTTAATATGCTTGGCAGTGATGGTGATGAGGTGTTTGCCTCAACATTTCATTCGATGTGCGTGAGGTTTTTACGCCGTGATATTGATAAAATCGGTTATAGCAGTGATTTTAATATTTTTGACAGAGCAGACCAGACAACAGTTGTTAAAGAGTGCTTAAAGGAGCTTAACGTTGATAGTGAAATCTTTAATCACAAAACTGTGCTAAATGAAATATCCCGTGCCAAAGATGAGCTTGAAACTCCCGATGATATGAAAAAAAACAACCCGTTCGATTTTAAAAAAGGGGTTATTTCTGATATTTATCAGCTTTATCAGAAAAAGCTTAAAACCTATAATGCCCTTGATTTTGATGATATAATTATGCTTACTGTTAAGCTTTTCGAGGAGCATCCCGATGTTCTGGAATTTTATCAGAGAAAGTTTAAATATGTAATGGTAGACGAGTATCAGGATACAAACCATGCACAGTATAAGCTTGTGTCAATGATTGCGGACGGCTACAAAAACTTCTGCGTTGTTGGTGATGACGACCAGAGTATTTATAAATTCAGAGGAGCAGATATAGAAAATATTCTTTCCTTTGAAAAACAGTATGAAAATGCAACAGTAATTAAGCTTGAAGAAAACTATCGTTCGACACAAAATATTCTTGATGCCGCAAATGGTGTTATCAAAAACAATATGGGCAGAAAAGGTAAGAATTTGTGGACAGGAAATGGTGAGGGTGAAAAAATATCCTTTTACCGTGCTCCCAATGAACACGAGGAAGGCTATTACATTGCCGAGCAGATAATAAATATGTGCAGTGACGGTTATAATTACAGTGATTTTGCAATTTTGTACCGTACCAATGCACAGTCACGTGTGATAGAAAATATGCTTATTCAGAACGCCGTGCCTTACAGAGTGCTTGGTGGCTTGCGATTCTTCGAGCGTAAGGAAATAAAGGACGTTTTAGCATATATAAAGCTTGTTAACAACGGTTGGGATAATGTTAACTTAAAAAGAATAATTAATGAACCAAAACGTGGTATCGGTGCTAAAACTGTGTCAAATTGTGAAGAAATCGCATTAAACAGAAATATAAGTATGCTTGATGTTTGCAGGGCAGAGGGTGGCAAATTGGGCGAATTTGCAAAGCTGATTGATGGGCTTGCAGAGGAAGCTAAAAATATGCCGTTATCACAGTTTATTAATAAGGTTATTGATAAAACGGGTTATGGCGAAATGCTTATACGTGAAAACACTGTTGAAGCTACCACAAGACTTGAAAATATAAAAGAGCTTATTTCCGATGCAATGGAGTTTGAAAAAACTGCCGAGGATAAAAGTCTTAATGCATATCTTGAAAAAATATCGCTTATTGCAGATGTTGACAATTATGATGAAAGTCAGGATGTCGCTGTGCTTATGACCTTGCACAGCGCAAAAGGGCTTGAGTTTCCTGTTGTGTTTCTATGCGGAATGGAGGAGGGCTTGTTCCCAAGCTTTATGTCACAAAGCACATCGGCAGAGCTTGAAGAAGAACGCCGTCTTTGCTATGTGGGTATAACAAGAGCAAAGAAAAAGCTGTTTTTAACCTGCACTTCAACACGAACCTTGTTTGGTAATACAAGCTATAACAAGCCGTCAAGGTTTATTGATGAAATTGATGAAAGACTTATCGATATGCCGTTTAAGGAAGTTAAAAAGCCAACGTTTGTTGAAACACAAACCTATAAGCCTAAAAACACTTTCAGCAATACTGTTTCATTGCAACCGAAAAAGACTGTTTCAAGCGATGTTACTTATAAGAGCGGCGAACGTGTTAAACATAGCAAATTCGGTGAAGGAATGATACTTAAAGCAACTCCTGTAGGCAACGACTGGCATCTTGAAATTATTTTTGATTCTGTTGGAACAAAAAATCTTATGGCTGCTTATGCAAAACTTAAGAAGCTATGAAAACGAGCTGTGACTTTTGTCACAGCTCGTTTTTGTATGAATTAATCATACGTCTTACCATTTCACCGCCTATTGGGCCGCCCTCACTGCCGTTTTGTCTGGCTGTTTTATCGCCCTTATAATGGTCGTTGTTTTCTTTACAATACTGTAATAGTCCCATATCTTGGGCAACTTCCAGCTTGAATTTTGTCATTGCATCATAAGCATCAGGGTTTAATAATCTTGACTTTCTGTAGTTTTTTGACATAAAAAATACTACCACCTTTCGGTAGTAGTATATCCGTATTATCCAAGATAATCCTTGACAAATTCAGCCATTAATTCCGCACCGATAAAAATTGCATCTTCATCAACAATAAAATCAGAAGAATGAAGCGGTTTGTTTGCACCACCAAGCTTTGCCATACACGCAGGCACTTTTTCTGCAAAATATGCAAAATCCTCACCAATCATATCAGGCTCATTCTGCATAACAACATTGTTGTCACCAAGCACACGCTTTGCAGTTTTAGCGAACTCTCTTGTGAGTTCAACATCATTTACAAGAGGCGGATACAAAAAGTGATAATCAAGCTCGATTTCTGCACTGAATTTTTCTTCAGTGTCTTTTATGGCTTTTTTTATTTCTTCGTATATATACTGTCTGGTAATCGGATCCAAAGAACGTGCAGTGCCCATTAATGTTGCTGTGTCGGGAATAATATTGGTGCTTGCCCCACTTACGAAAGAGCATATTGAAACAACAAAACGCTGGTCACATTTGATTTCTTTTAAGCGACAAACAAGATAGCTACCAGCATCAATCGGATTTATGCAAAGCTCAGGTCGTGCACCGTGACCGCCTTTGCCTTTGATTGTTATATAAAAATGGTCAGGCGAAGCCATACTGCCACCTTCTCTGATTAAAACACTTCCAAGTGGAACTTCGTTGCTTATATGAAAAGCAAAAGCGGCATTAACCTCAGGATTTTCCATAACACCTTCGTTTATCATCGGCTCTGCACCGCCAGTTGCTTCTTCTGCAGGCTGGAACAACAATCTTACCCGTCCGTTTAACTTGTCTTTTTGTTTAACAAGTGTTGTTGCACAAGCAAGCAGAGTTGATATATGTATATCGTGACCGCAGGCGTGCATAATTCCCGGTGTTTCAGAGGAAAACTCAAGCCCTGTCTGCTCTGTTACGGGCAAGGCATCCATATCGGCACGAAGCAGTATGGTTTTACCATCTTCTTTTCCGCATATGTCAGCTGTTATTCCGGTTTTTGCAATTCCGCACTTTGGTTCAAGCCCTAATTCTTTTAAATATTCTGCAATTATTTTTGCTGTGTTATATTCTTCAAATGCCATTTCGGGATGTCTATGAATTTCTCTGCGGATTGCGATAATTTTGTCTTTCATAAAAATGCCCCCTGAGTATAGAATAAAAGGGATTGCCGGAAAAGCAATCCCCTTTTATATATTATTATTTGTCTGTCATACCATAACGTTTCTTAAATCTGTCTACACGGCCGCCTGTGTCAACAAGCTTCTGTTTGCCGGTGAAAAACGGATGACACTTGCTGCATATTTCAACACGAATATCCTGCTTTGTTGAACCTGTTTCTATAACCTCACCGCAAGCACATGTAATTGTTGTTTTCTGGTAATCCGGATGAATACCCTGTTTCATTTCTTCTCACCTCTTTAGATAATAATGCTTAGATATTATAGCATATATATTTTAAAAATGCAAGAGTTTTTTGAAAATTTTTTAATATTATTTATAAGTTTCTGATTTAACTTCAAAATATGATTTCGGGTGGCTACAAACAGGACATACTTCAGGTGCTTCTGTGCCTTTTACAACGTGACCGCAGTTGCGGCATACCCAATATACTTCATTGCCTTTTTTGAATACCATACCTTCTTCAACGTTTTTAAGAAGAGTAAGATATCTTTCTTCGTGCTCTTTTTCTATATCTGCAACCTTGCGGAATAATTCAGCAATCTGTGTGAACCCTTCTTCGTCAGCAACCTCGGCAAAGCCTTTGTACATTTCAGTCCACTCATAATTCTCGCCGCTTGCGGCATCCTTTAAGTTTGTCATTGTATCAGCGATACCCTGATGTAATAGCTTAAACCATATTTTTGCATGTTCTTTTTCATTGTTTGCAGTTTCTTCAAAAATAGCCGCAATCTGCTCATAACCATCTTTTTTAGCCTTGCTTGCATAGTATGAATATTTGTTTCTTGCCTGTGACTCGCCGGCAAAAGCCGCCATTAAATTAACTTCAGTTTTTGAACCTTTTAATTCCATTTTGTAACACTCCTTTAAAGTTTATTTATTATATATTTTACCACTTCAAGAAAAAATATGCAATATATATTTTATTTAAGTTGATTTTTTTGTAAAAATAATATATAATTAAAATACATTTTAAGGAGGTATTTCTTGTGGAAGAATTTGTATATACAATTCCTTTGTCAGATTTGGCAGAGCGTTTTAAATTAGAAATAGTCAGTGCACCGGTTTCGTTGGAAAAGGTGCTTGTTACAACGCCTGATGTTAACAGACCTGCATTGCAGATTGTGGAGTTTTATGACTATTTTGATGAATCAAGGCTGCAGATTTTAGGAATGGTTGAGCACACATTTCTGCAGAAAAAAAGTCACGAGGAGCTTTTAAATATTTTCGACAAGCTTTTTGAAAAGGAAATCCCTGCGTTGATTTTTACAAGGCAGTTGGATGTTTTCCCTGAGGCAATAGAATGTTCAAAAAAATATAATGTTCCTATTTTGCGTACAAGCCATTCAACCTCTTCATTTATGAGTGCGTTGATTGCACACCTTAATACAGTGCTTGCACAGCGTATCACAAGACACGGCGTTTTGATTGAGGTATATGGTGAGGGTATCCTTATGCTTGGCGAAAGCGGTGTAGGTAAAAGCGAAACCGCAGTTGAGCTTGTAAAGAGAGGTCACAGGCTTGTTGCTGATGATGCTGTTGAAATCAAAAAGGTTTCAGCAATCTCACTTGTAGGCTCTGCCCCTGAGATAATAAGGCACTTTATTGAGCTTCGTGGCGTTGGTATCATTGATGTTAAAAAGATTTTTGGTATTGGTGCTGTTAAAGATACTGAAAAAATTGATATGGTAATAAATCTTGAAACATGGGTTGATGGTAAAATGTATGACAGGCTTGGACTTGTTGAGGAATACACAGAAATCTTAGGTATTCAGATTCCTTCAATTTTACTTCCCGTAAAGCCGGGACGAAACCTTGCTATCATTGTTGAAATTGCGGCAATGAATAACAGAGCAAAGCGTATGGGCTACAATGCCGCAGAGGTATTAAATCAGCGTTTGCTTGACGAGATGCAAAAGAATTCGTTTGATGATTTTTCGGAGCAGGTGTAAAAAATGGAAATATTATTTGACTTACATACACATACTGTGTTTAATGACCACGCATACAGTACTATATTTGAAAATATCTGCTGTGCAAAAAGCAATGGCCTTAAAGGGCTTGCAATAACAGACCATTCAATGCGTATTGAGGATTCGGGACATTACTGGCATTTTTTGCAGATGCCAAAGATTATACCACCGTATGTTAATGATGTTCGTGTTTTTTGCGGTGCGGAGGTTAATATAATTAATACAGATGGCGAAATTGACATGGATGAAGCTCTGTTAAAAAGGCTTGATGTTATAATTGCTTCGTTTCACGATACTGTGTATATGGCAGAAAACGAAAATGAAATTATTGGCGTTTATGAAAATTTGGCGAAAAACCCGTATGTTAAAATATTCGGTCATATTGACAGATGCCCGTTTGAATATGATATGGCAAAGGTTATTAATCTGGCAAAGGAGCATAATAAGCTTGTTGAGATTAATCAGCATTCACTTAATACACCGCATTACCGCGAAAATGCAATTTTGCTGGCAAAGCTTTGCAATGAATACAAGGTGCCTGTTGTTGCAAATACAGATGCACATTTTTGTACTCAGGTCGGCGATTTTACAGTGATAAAACAATTGCTTGATGAAATAAGCTTTGATACAGGTCTTATAGTAAATGCGGATTATGACAGGACAATGGAATTTTTTAATAAATAATTATTTTTGGGAGGAATATATATGTATTATATTGGTATTGATTTAGGCGGCACAAATATTGCGGCAGGTATTTATGATGAAAATCTTGAGCTGTTGTATAAAACAAGTGTTCCAACAAGAAACGAAAGAACAGACAAAGAAATTGTTGACAGTATGACAGAGCTTTCAAAGCATGTTATGGAGCATGAGAATATTGACAAAAATGACGTAAAGGCAATAGGTATAGGTGCACCGGGAAGCATTGATGTTAAAAATGGTGTTGTAATTTATTCAAATAACATAAAGTTTAAGGATACACCCATAAGAGCATGGATGGAAGCAGATTTGGGAATTCCCGTGTTTATTGAAAATGATGCAAACTGTGCGGCTTTGGGTGAGGCAATAAAGGGAGCAACAAAGGATGCCGACCATTCAGTTATGATTACATTGGGCACAGGCGTTGGAGGCGGAATAATAATCAACAAAAAGATTTATTCAGGCTTTGACGGCACAGGTGCCGAAATAGGCCATACTGTTATTAATTTTGATGGTATTCCGTGCAACTGCGGCAGAACAGGCTGCTGGGAGGCTTATTCATCTGCAACAGCACTTATCAGACAAACATATGAGGCTGCATTAAATAATCCTGACAGCCTTCTTGGTAAGGCGGTTGACGGAAAGTTTGAAAATGTTAACGGAAAAACTGCATTTGATGCAATGCGTGAGGGCTGCCCTGTAGGAACAGCAGTTGTGGAAAAGTATATTGATTATATTGCAATTGGTGCAGCAGATATTATAAATGTATTTAAGCCTGATATGCTTGTAATCGGCGGCGGTGTTTCAAAAGAGGGGGATAACCTTGTAAAGCCTCTTGAAAATCTGCTTGTAAAATATTGTTATGGAAACAGAGTAGGAACACAAATAAAAATAGCACAGCTTGGCAACGATGCAGGTCTTATAGGTGCTGCAGCTTTGGGAAAGGAATGATTTAATCATTTTAGAAATTGTTAAGCAGTTAAAAGGAATTTCAGATAAAAGCCTAGTAATTGAAAATGAGCTTATGAGCAAGCATACATCGTTTAAAATTGGCGGACCAGCAAGGGTTATGGTTATACCTGACAGCAAGGATACACTTATAAAAATGATGTCTGTTCTTAAGAACACAAAGTACACTGTTATAGGTAACGGCTCAAATTTGCTTGTAAGCGACGATGGTTACGATGGCGTTGTGATAAAAATCAGTGGAACAATGAACAGCATCAGCGTTGATGACAATGTCGTTACTGCCGGTGCCGGTGCGTTGCTGTCTAAAATAGGCAACTGCGCAAAGCTTAAGTCGTTAACCGGATTTGAATTTGCATCAGGCATACCGGGTACTGTGGGCGGAGCCGTGTTTATGAATGCAGGTGCTTACGGTGGCGAAATGAAGGATGTTGTTGTATCGTCATCATACATTGATGCTGAAGGAAAAGTCGGTGAAATTACCGAGCATAAATTCGGATACAGAACCAGTGTGTACAAGGACAGCGATAAATTTGTTACAGAAGTTAAAATCAAGCTCGAGCATGGTGACGTAAGTGAAATTCAGGCAAAAATGCTTGATTTTGCTAAACGCAGAAGTGATAAGCAACCGCTTGAGTATCCAAGTGCGGGGAGTGTTTTTAAACGCCCTGAGGGTTATTTTGCAGGCAAGCTTATTGAAGATGCAGGTCTTAAAGGTTATACGATAGGTGGAGCGTGTGTTTCAGAAAAACACAGTGGCTTTATAATCAACAAGGGTGGAGCAACCTGCAAGGATGTTTTAGAGCTTATTGAGCATATAAAAAGCACTGTTTATCAGCAGTTTGGAGTTGAGCTTGAGCAGGAGGTCAAAGTTTTATGAGATTAGTAATTGTTACCGGAATGTCGGGTGCGGGCAAAACAACCGCCATCAGATTTTTGGAGGATATAGGCTTTTATGTTGTTGACAATATGCCGCCGACGTTTGTAACAAATTTTGCAGAGCTGTGTATGGTCACAGGTGGCAAGCTTGAAAAGGCTGCCATTGTATGCGACAGCCGTGTCGGTGACTTTTTTGGAGGGCTTACAAATGCACTTGACGAGCTTAAAGAAAAAGATATTAATTATGAAATTGTTTTTCTTGAGGCTCAGGACAGTACGCTTATAAGACGTTATAAGGAAACACGCCGCAAGCATCCGCTTCAGGAGGATAACAGCCTGCAGCACGCAATAACGGGTGAGCGTGAAATGCTTGAAAGCATACGTGAAATAGCTGACCATATTATTGATACAACAGATGCAACGGGTAAGCAGCTTGTTGAAAAGCTGAAGGATTTGTTTTTAAGCACAGGTGAAAAAACAAATCTTAAAATAAATGTGGTGTCTTTTGGCTTTAAATATGGATTGCCTCTTGATGCTGATTTGGTTTTTGATGTGAGATTTTTGCCCAATCCATTTTATATTCCTGAGCTTAAAAAGCATAACGGCACAGAAAGCTGTGTGGCTGACTATGTTATGAGCTTTAAGGAGGCACAGGATTTTTATGCAAGATTGAAGGATATGATAAAATCTCTTATTCCATTGTATTCTGAGGATGGACGTGCAGGGCTTGTAATTGCAATAGGTTGCACCGGCGGACAGCACCGCTCGGTAACAATAGCCGAAAAGCTATATAATGATCTGGCACGAAAATTTCAGGTGAATATTGAACACAGGGATTATCAAAAATCAGTATATTAAACGGGGTGATACCTTGACATTACGTGATGAATATATAACGTCTCTTGATGTTGCACCGCAAAGCGACAGAAAAATTGTTGCAATAGGCGGCGGTACAGGGATGTCTACTATGCTTGGCGGTTTAAAGGAGCTTACAGGGCATATTACTGCGGTGGTTACTATGGCTGATGACGGTGGCGGCTCAGGCAAGCTAAGAGAAGATATGGGCATACTGCCTCCCGGTGATGTGCGTAACTGCATTTTGGGGCTTGCTAAAGCAGACCCTATTATGAAAAAGCTTTTGAATTACAGATTCACAGAAGGCTCTTTGGAGGGGCAAAGCTTTGGCAACCTGTTTCTTGCGGCAATGTGCGGAATTTCTTCTAATTTTGAAGAGGCAGTAAAGCGTGTAAGCGATGTTTTAAAGGTTACAGGTCGTGTTTTGCCTGTTACGCTGGAGGATGTTAATCTTAAAGCTACATATGCCGACGGCAATGTGCTTGTGGGGGAAAGTATAATTCCTAAATATGCAAAGAAAAATAACACGCAGATTAATCGCATCGAGATTGTGCCTGGTGAGGCAAAGCCGCTTGACGATGTTATAACTGCTATATCTGAGGCGGATGCTGTTGTTATAGGCCCGGGAAGTTTGTACACAAGTATTTTACCAAACCTGCTTATAAATGGGGTTGCCGATGCTGTTAAGAATACAAGGGCAATAAAAATATTTATATGCAATCTTATGACTCAGCCTGGTGAAACAACAGGAATGAGTGCATACGAGCATATTATGGCGTTATATGAACACGTTGGAGATTTGAATATAAATTATTGCCTTGCAAACAATTTGAAGGTTCAGCACGAGTTTTTAAAGCCTTATCTTGAGGACGGAGCGACCGAAATTGTTATTGATGAAGATAGAATAAAACAGCTTGGTATTGAGGTTGTTTATGGGAATTTTGTGTCTTTGCAAAAAAGTCTTTTGCGACACGACTGCAAAAATCTTGCAAAAACAATTATGAGCTGTGTTGATTAATAGAAATATTTTGATTTCAAAAGTAAACGGAGCAGTGATAACTCACTGCTCCGTTGTTCTTATTATATTGATAACAAAACCACCTGCTATGCAGGTGGAATGTACGGACTTTAGTGTCAGTATTGACAAAAAAATACCGTTTTGATAATGTAAATGTGACTACCAATCGCATTCAAAAAAC